>DAIMFY010000036.1:0-11875 GCA_036724295.1 Gemmatimonadales bacterium
CAAAGTTCACCGCCTGAGGCTGGCTATGCCGTTCGCGCGAGCGTCCCGTCCCGGTGTCCTGGCTGCCCTGCTCACCACCCTCGCCTTCCTGGCCGGGTGCAGTTCCGACAAGATTGTCTTTCGCGACCGCCCGCCGTTCAATCCGCCGCCGGACAGTGTCAACGGATTCCTCGGCTTGTTTGACGTCGCCTCGAACCAGACCACCTGCGGCAATTGCCATGTCGAGCACGGAAAGGACTGGAAGACGTCGGCCCACGCCGGCGCCTTCGAGACCCTGGCAAGCTCCGGCCACGCGCAGCCCAGCTGTTATGGCTGCCACACGGTGTCCGAGCGCGGCAATGGCCTCGCCGCACCGGCTGGCTGGAACGTGGTCCAGGATTCCGCGTACCACAACGTGCAGTGCGAGAGCTGTCACGGCCCCGGACTGAAGCACGTTGAGGCACCGGATCGTACCGGCAACGTGCCGCTGGCCCACGCGACGCTGAATGACACGGCTGCGAGCTGCGCGTCCTGCCACTCAGGCGTGCACCAGCCCTTCGCGGAGGAATGGTCCCAGTCTGCCCACGCGCAGATCATCGAGGAGCCAGCGTCGGAGACCGGATGCGCGAGCTGCCACAACGGCCGCCAGACGCTGGTAGCATGGAACGCCGATGCGGCGTACGCCGAGCGCAACGAGGCGGAGCCGATGGCGACCACATGCGTGGTCTGCCACGATCCGCATGGATCTCCTAATGAAGGCCAGCTGCGCTTCTCCATTTCGTCGCCCGACCCGGAGCAGAACCTGTGCATGCGCTGCCATATCCGGCGCACCGAGCCGGCGGGCGGGAGTGCGTACGGGGCAAGGCCGCACGCGCCCCAGGGCGCGGTCCTGCTGGGTACCGCCGGTTACCGTCCGGCAGGGTTCGCCTACGATACCTCGCGCATCTTCACGTCGCACGCGTCCGAGCGGAACCCCCGGCTCTGCGCCGGTTGCCATGTGAACACGTATGACGTCACCGACAAGGCCACGGGAGCCTTCGTCCTCCACAGCACCGGCCACCTCTTCCGGCCAATTCCCTGCCTCGACGCCGAGGGCCGGCCCGAGGCCGACAACAGCTGCGCCTACACGACCGGGGCCCGAAGCTTTGCCGGCTGCTCCAACTCGGGCTGCCACGCGTCCGGTGATGTGGCCGCGTCGGCTCTCGTCAACCTCCGCGCCCGGCTCAAGACGCTGGCCGACGTCCTATGGCAGGATGTCAACGGCAATCAGGTCATCGACGCCGGTGTGGATCTTGGCTACCTGCCGACGGTGAAGCAGAACTTCCCGGACGAGTTCAAGCCCGACACCGTCATCAGTGCAGCCGAAGGCGGAGAGTTCAACGCCCGGCTCGTGGGTGAAGGGCTCTACAGCAACGGCGACAAGTCGCTGGGTGTCCACAATCCGTTCCTGGCGGAAGCGCTGCTCCGCGCCAGCATCCAGGAGATGCAGGCGAAGTATTCGCTGCCGGCGCCCCCGGCGGCGGCGAGGCAGATCCTGGACTCGCCGGTACCGGGAGCAGGACCCCAGGCCGCAAGCGCCGCGAAGATCATCTCGCTCCGCTGAACCTGGCACCGGTGCTGGTCGAGCTCGCCGCTGTGTTCGGTCCTGGAGTCCTGGCAGTGGCCCAGGACTCCGGGCCCATCGGGCTGCGCCAGCAGGCCGCCATCGACTCCACCGTTCACAGTCCGCACATCCCCGATCCCGTCATCGCAGTCGTGCAGTGGATCTTCCAGCGGCCGCCGTGGCTGATGTGGGGCGGTGCCATCCTGGCCGCGATCGTGGCCGCACTGCTGGCGCGCCTCCTCTGGCGACACCGAAGAACAGTCGCGCACCGGCTCCGGGCGCGGAGCTTCGGATTTCAGGCGAGCCTCGTGAGCCTGGCCGCGCTGGTCCTGCTCCTGGTCGCTGGCTTCGGCTACCGCACCAACCAGTTTGTCCAGCACGACAACCGCTTCTGCAGTGGGTGCCACATCTTTGTCGGCAGTGGCGAGGCCTGGGTTCTGCCGGACACGGGCAACTACAGCCTGGTCCACCGCATTGAAGGGAAACATGACACCCTGAGCTGTCATGCATGCCATGCACTCCAGGTCGGGAAGGAGGCGGTCAAGCTCGTCTTCTGGATGTCGGGCCGCCGGGAAAAGGAAATTCCGCCGCACGCCAAGGTGCCGCGCGATGTGTGCGAGCGCTGCCACGTGCGCGGCAATGCGCGCGAGAACTGGCAGGCCATTGCCTCCACGGCGGGCCATCGCACCCACCTCGAATCCGACTCGCTCACCGGCAAGGTGGACTGCCTCACCTGCCACGCGCAGACGGCGCATCGCTTCCGGCCCGTCAACCAGACGTGCGCCCAGCAGGGGTGCCACCTCACCGACAGCGTTCGCATCCGGCTGGGCCGCATGGCCAACCAGACGTCGATGCACTGCACAGCATGCCATCAGTTCACCAGGGAAGTGCCGGCGCTTGCCACCCGCGATTCCGCGGCGGCCACGCTGGTTCCCACGATGGAGCAATGCGCCTCCTGCCACCAGATGAAGGCGCTGATCGCCGACTTCAATCCGGATCGCGATCCGCACAACGGCACGTGCGGCATGTGCCATAACCCGCACCAGCAGACCCGCCCTGAGGCCGCGCTCAAGAGCTGCGCGTCAGCCGGATGCCATGCCGACTGGCGCGACGAGCCATTCCATGTGGGGCTCAGGCATCGCGCCGTCGCGCAACAATGCCAGACCTGTCACACGCCCCACAGTGCCCGGGTGGACGCGAGCGATTGTGCGGGCTGTCACGAAAGCGTTCGTGAACGGACGCGCGGGCGGCTGCGCCCGCCGCTCCCATTTGACACGACCGCGGCACTGCAGCGGGTCTCACTCGGCGCCACGGTGCCGCCGTCCGTGCGCGACTCCCCTGCCTCGCAGGTGAACGCGCTCGCCCCTGCCGACAGCTTCTCACACGCACGCCACCGCCGCCTCTCCTGCATTACCTGCCACGCCACCAGCACCGGTCACGGCGACCTGACGTTCCAACGCCCTCGCGGCTGCCAGATCTGCCATCATCAGGCGCCGGGCACGAGCCGCTGCAGCACCTGCCACCAGCCCGATGAGCTGCGCGCCGCGATCGCGGAGACGGTGTCGGTCCAGGTACAGCAGCATGCACCGAGGGCACGCGCCGTCGGCTTTGAGCATGCGGCCCACGATTCAATCAACTGCGTGACCTGCCACACGACAGAGGTTTCCCTTGCACCAGCGCCAGCTGTCACCCGATGCGCGGAGTGTCACGTCGAGCATCACCAACAGCAGCGTGCCTGTGCTGCCTGCCACACCGGGAACGAGATCCGGCCCGCACACGCGCGACCAGTCGAAGGGCATCGCAACTGTGACGACTGCCACGCGGTGTCGACCATCCAGGAACTCCATCCCACCCGGGCACTCTGTCTCACGTGCCACACGGACCAGGTGCGCCACTTTGCCGATCGCGAGTGCGTAACCTGCCACTTCCTCGCGAGCCCGGAACGCTATCGGGAGCACCTTACGCGAGCGCCGGACCCATGACCCGCACCATCGCTGTCGTCGCGCTGCTCGCCCTCGCAGGCTGGATACCGCTGCTCCACGGACAGGGCTACAGCCTGCGACTCGACTCGCGCGTCCAGCGGGTGGACTTCCGCGGTGTGACAGAGGACAGTGTCCCCGAGGCGGAGACCGTAACGGGCCCGACGGGAGGGCCGGTGACAGGTGACGGAATCGCGGTCTCCTGCGATCCCGCGGGCATCTGCCGGTTTTTCCTGCCGGGGCCTGTGCTCCGGGCGGCGCCGTTTACCCAGTCGGCGGCATTCACCGCCTGGGGCTTCGGTGTCACCGGACTCAGCCTGCACGCGAATGGCCGTCTCCTCACCGACCTCTCCTCGGCTGATGCCTGGCCCGGCACCGAGCCCGCGGCCCAGCTGCTCGAAGCTTACGCCGAATACACCAATGCGGCGCTCACGGTCGCACTGGGCCGCCAGGCGATGTTCACGCGCCTCGGCCCCACCAACTTCGACGGCGCCCGCGCGAGAGTACGGGCTGGCAGCACCGGCCTGGAGGCGGAGACGTGGGCGGGCTGGGGCCTCGCACGCGCGACGGCGCTGCCCATCACCAGCCCGGCGTTGAATCCGCTTGACGAGTTCCGGCCAAGCCAGCGCAGCACGGTCTTCGGCGCGGCGGCGGGCTATAGCGGCCGCGGCGGGCACGCCCGCATCGACTACCAGCGCGAGCTGGATGGGCGATCCGACTACCTGGTCTCCGAACGCGCGGCCTTCTCCGGTGACGCGCGCGCCAGCGGCCACCTCGTGCTGTCCGGTGGCGCCGAGTACGACATGGCGCAGGGATTCTGGGGCAGCGCCGATGTGCAGGCCCGGTACGTCACACCGATCGTGACCGCCTCCGTGCAGGCTCGCCACTACCGGCCGCATTTCGATCTCTGGACCATCTGGGGTGCCTTCAGCCCCGTACCGTTCAACTCCATCTCCGCCGCGGCGTGGGTCCGTCCGCGCCGGTCGATAGAGCTGCACGCCCGCGCCGAACGCTACTGGTTCGAACCCGCCGACGCGTCCACCCCGTTGGTCACCGTCGAGGATGATGGCTGGCGTGCGAGCCTCGGGGCCTCGGCGGACCTGACTGCGATGTGGCGGGCCGAACTGGACGCGCATCGTGAATTCGGGCCCGGCGCTGCATCCCGTGGAGTCGACGCGGCGGTGGTCTTCCGGCCGGAGGCTCACCTCGAACTGCGCGCGAGCGGCGCCGCCTTGCAGCGTCCGCTCGAATTCCGCTACGACGATGCGAGTGTGAGCATGTTCGGCCTCGATGCAGACTGGGAGGTTTCCGATCGGGTACGAACGGGGGCAGGCTTTGCGCACTACTGGGAAACACGGGACCGGCCGGATGCGGCGGCGTTTGACTGGTCACAGACACGGCTCAACGCGCGGCTGACGTTGCTCTTTGGCGGCGCTCGACCGCTGCCCCTGCCGCCCGCACGGCCTCGCCATTCCGCCCAGGGCGTGCCGCCATGACAGCACCTCGACGCTCGCTGCTGCTTATTGGCGTCATCCTCGCGGTGGCCGGCGGCGCCGGTGTGGCCGCCGCCACGATGCTGCCCGGCGCGGACCAGTTCAGGCATGAACAGCACGCCCGGCTGTTTCCGTCCTGCACCAGTTGCCACGCGGGCGTGCGGACCGGAGGAAATCCCTGGCCCGCACCTACCGCCTGTGCAACCTGTCATGACGGCACCATCGAGCGCCGGACCGACTGGGCTGCCCCGGCCGAGCTGCCGCGGACCAACCTGCGCTTCGATCACCAGCGTCACGCAGCTGAGCTGACCCGCCGAGGCACCATTCCTTCGGATTCGGCGTGGCGCTGTGCGACGTGCCATGTCAGGGCCGGAGCGTCTCCGATGCAGGTGTCGCTCGCCGTGAACCGGTCTTGCCTCACCTGTCACGGCATCACGACGCCTCACCTGTCGGCACCCGACACAGCATGCTCAACGTGTCATCTGCCGCTGGTGCGCGCCGTCCGGCTCACCCAGGAGGATATCGGCGGGTTCCGCGAGCCGTCCTCGCACCGGGAGCCCGGGTTCAGCAGTGCGGGCCACGGCACCCTGGCCACCGCCCAGCGACAGCAGGGACAGCCGGTGGCAGCCTCCTGTGCCACCTGCCACGCACGCGACTTCTGCCTGCAGTGCCACGTGAATGCGCCGGAGACGCCAGCCATCCAGGCCCTGGCCCCCGACGCCCGGTCACTTGCGATCGAGGCCAAGGTAGAGGCACCTGCCTCCCACAGCGCACCGGGCTTTGCTGAACTGCACGGCCGGGGGATCGAAACAGCTGCGACCTGCGCGACCTGCCACACGCAGGAGAGTTGCCTCACCTGTCATGCCGGCACCGCCCCCGGTCCCGTGCTACGGCTCGCCCGCGCAGGAACTGGTCGGGCCGAGGGCGCCGTGACCCGGCGCCGCCGGCCACCGACGCATGGAGCGGATTTCACGGATGCACATGCGCCCTTCGCTCGGGCGGCAGCCCGCACCTGCGTCACCTGCCACGCGCGAACGGAGTGCCTGTCCTGCCACATCCCGTCGCCTGGCGACAGCAGGGGCTACCATCCGGCCAATTTCCTGACTCGGCATCCCGCGGCGGCCTATGCGCGCTCGACCAACTGCGCCGACTGCCACAATGCCGCGTCCTTCTGCGCCAGTTGCCACGCGCAGTCGGGCCTGCGTTCTACAGGCCCGCTGCACGCGGGCTATCACGACGCCAATCCCAACTTCCTGTTTGGCCACGGCAAGGCAGCCCGCCAGGAGCTGGAAACCTGTGTCAGCTGTCACGTGGAGCGTGATTGCCTGACGTGCCACGCTGCGGTAGGAGGGCGTCGCTTCAATCCCCACGGCCCGGGATTCGACGCGGAGCGACTGAAGCGCAAGAATCCGGAGATGTGTACTGCCTGCCACGGGGCTGCGATTCCCTAGGCGCCGCCAGCGCGATCGGCCCAGGCGAGGGCGGCGGCGATTGCTCGATGCCACCCAGCCAGCAGGCTGCGACGCTTCCCGGGCTCCATCGCTGGCGTGAAGGTGGTGAAGTGGCGGCTGGCGACAAAGTCACCGACATCCCGCCAGACTCCCAACGCAATCCCGGCAAGCCCCGCAGCGCCCAGCGCAGTCGTATCAATCACATCGGGCCGCTGGACCGGCATGCCCAGCATGTCCGCCTGGAACTGCATCAGCCAGGCGTTGGCAGACGCACCGCCGTCGACCTTGAGCGGCGATGTGCCCTGCATCGCCTCGTAGAGCTCGGCCACGCCGAAGGCCATGGCTTCGAGTGCGGCACGGGCCAGATGCGCGCGTGTGGTCCCACGGGTGAGACCGGTAATGGTGCCGCGCACATCGGGCGCCCAATGCGGGGTGCCCAGCCCGGCGAAGGCGGGAACGAAATGCACACCGCCGGTGTCGGGTACGCTGCGCGCGAGCGTCTCGGTTTCCGCTGCCGTCGAGATGATGCCGAGCTGGTCACGGAGCCATTGCACGGCGGCTCCCGCCACCAGAAGACTCCCTTCGAGAGCATACGTCACTTCACCACGCGGGCCGCATGCTGCCGTGAGGAGCACGCCTCGCTCCGGCACTGGCGCCTGGTCACCCTGGTGCACCAGCAGGAAGGCACCGGTTCCATAGGTGTTCTTCGCCTCTCCACGCCGAACGCAGCCCAGCCCGAACAGCGACGCCTGCTGGTCTCCCGCTATCCCGGCAATCGGCAGGGAGGCGCCGAAATGGGCCGGATCGCTCTCGGCCACGACACCGCTCGATGGCACGATGGCAGGCAGCAGCGCCCTCGGCACAGCGAAGATGTCCAGCAATTCATCGGACCAGTCACGTTGGCGCAGGTCATAGAGAAGTGTACGCGACGCATTGGTGTGATCGGTCACGTGCACTCGCCCACCGGTGAGCTTTGCGATGACCCAGGAATCCATGGTGCCCACAGCCAGCTCCCCGCGCATAGCTCGTGACCCGTGACCCGCGACCCCGAGCAGCCACTCGATCTTCGTCGCGCTGAAGTAGGGATCCGCAAGCAGGCCGGTCCGGTCCCGCAACATCTGTTCGATGCCGTCACGCTTGAGTTCGGCGCAGCGGCCAGCCGTTCGCCGGTCCTGCCACACAATGGCGCGTGCGACGGGTTTCAGCGTGCGCCGGTCCCAGAGCACCACGGTTTCGCGCTGGTTGGTGATGCCGATTCCCGTCGGCACTTCGCCCGCCTGTTGAATTGCATCACGGCCCGCCTCGACCGTGAGCCGGAAGATTTCCTCCGCGTCGTGCTCTACCCAGCCCGGCTCCGGGAAGTACTGGGTGAGCGCGCGATAGCCCGAACCCAGCACGCGTCCATCCTGCTGAAGGACGAGGGCGTGACAGCCGGTGGTGCCTTGATCGAGGGCGAGGATGGAGGGCATGACGCTTGGGGCTGAAGGCCGAAGGCTGAAGGCTGAAGGCCGAAGGCTGAAGGCTGAACTGCCAGGACAATGTACCGCAACTCCCGGCTCCTGGCTCTGCGCTCTCAGCCTTCAGCTTTCAGCTTTCGGCTCCCAGCTCTCAGCCCTCAGCTTCCCCGCCTATATTTCAGCCTCACACCCAACCCAGGCTCCCATGCCATTCGACACCCTGCTGCTCGACGTCACCGACCATATCGCGCTCGCAACGATCAACCGTCCCGACAAGCTCAATGCCCTGAATGCCACGGTCATCCGTGAGCTGGGCGAGCTCGCGGAGCAGGTGGCCGTTGATGATGCCGTCCATGGGCTGATCATCACTGGCGCCGGGAGCAAGGCGTTTGTCGCCGGTGCCGACATCGGCGAGATCGCCGAGCAGGGGCCGCTAGATGGCGCCGAACGGTCGAAGACAGGCCAGGCAGTGTTCCGGGCGATCGAGACGCTGGGCAAGCCGGTCATTGCCGCCGTCAATGGCTTCGCGCTGGGCGGCGGGTGCGAGCTCGCCATGGCGTGTCATATCCGCCTGGCGGCGGAGAACGCCAGGTTCGGCCAGCCGGAAGTGAAGCTTGGCATCGCGCCGGGCTACGGCGGCACCGTGCGCCTGCCCCGGCTGGTGGGCCGGGGACGGGCGCTCGAACTGCTGCTCACCGGGGAGATGATCGACGCCGCCGAAGCGTACCGGATCGGCCTGGTGAACCGCGTCGTTGCCGGGGAGCAGTTGCTCCCCGAGGCAACCGCCCTGGTGAAGCAGATCCTGGCCAATGGGCCGCTGGCCGTGGCGACCTGCCTCGCGCTGGTCGATGGCACGGCAGACCTGCCGCTGGAGGCGGCGCTCGCCCTGGAAGCAGTGCACTTTGGCCTCCTCTCCTCGTCTCCAGAAATGCGCGAGGGCACGGCTGCATTCCTGGGCCGGCGCAGCGCGGATTTCCGAGGGAAAAACCTCTCCTGAACCCTCGTTTTCGGGGCTCCAAACGGCTATATTTCCCGGGATGTCAGCGCCGACAAAATGCCGCACGCAGCGGCGCCACCTGCTGGGTGGCGCGCTTGGGTTGCTGCTGCTTGCGGGCTGCGGCGAGCGGGGCCGGCTGATCTTCGATCCGGGCTCGTCCGGAGCGGGGCCGTTCACCATCATCGACAACCCGGAAGCCGGCCTGGCCAGGGTTCCTGAGGGCCCCATGGCGACGGTCGCCGGCCGGTCGATCGACGAGGATGGCGTCGATTCACTCTACGTGCTGGTGGTGGGCGGCGAACGGTTTCCGCCCTTCGTGCCGGAGGAACCCGTGGACACACTCCGGTTCATCCTTCCCATCTCGACCGCTGGACACGGCGGCGACACACTGACCGTGCTGGTATTCGCCACCGATCGCGGCGGCGTGCGCGGCGACACCGCAGTGCGAACGCTGATCGTCGAGTAGTGCGGCTCGAACGACTGGTCGCGCGCGGGTTCCGCAATCTCGCGGACCTGGACCTCGCGGTGCCGGCTGCCGGCATGCTGCTGCTGGGCGAGAACGGCCAGGGCAAGACCAACCTGCTCGAGGCCCTGTGCTACACCGTGCTCTGCCGCTCGATCCGCGGCGCGGCTGACGCCGAGCTGGTGCAGTTTGCCGGCACCGGCTTTCGCGTCGCCACGTGGGGCAGCGGGCGCGAGGTCTCGGCGCAGTGGAACACTGGTGAGCGGCGCAAGCGGATCGCCGTGGAAGGCGCCGAAGCTGGACGCCTCGCCGATGCCATCGGGTCGTGGCTCGCCGTGGCTTTCCTGCCCGGCGATGTCGCGCTGGCGTCGGGACCCGCTGCCGGCCGGCGGCTTTACCTCGACCGCCTGCTGGCGCTCGCAGATCAGCGCTACCTCGGTGCGCTCGCGCGCTACCGCGCCGCGCTGGCCCAGCGGAACGCCGCCCTGCGACAGGGTCGCGGCGACCTGGCTTCGGCGTTCGACCAGCCCCTGGCTGATGCGGGCTCCTGCATCGTCCGCACCCGGCTGGCGTGGGTAACGAGGATGGAAGCGGCGTTCGAATCCGAACTGGCTTCGCTGGGCGAGCGGACATCGGCCCGCCTGCTGTATCGGGGCCATCCGGAGCTGGCCCACCAGGAAGCTTGGGCCGCGTCGCTCGCTGAACAGCTGCCACGCGACATCGCCCGCGCGGCAACGGGCATGGGGCCGCACCGCGATGACCTCCGGCTCATGCTCGACGGCCGGGACCTTCGGACCTTTGGCAGCACCGGACAGCAGCGGACGGCGGCGGTGGCGCTTCGGCTCCTCGAACTCAGGACGCTGGCCGAGGACCGCGGTACCGAGCCTGCGCTCGCGCTCGATGATGTCTTTGCCGAACTGGACGGGGAGCGGCAGGAGCGGCTGGCGCATCGGCTGCTGGGCGGTCCTGAGCGGCAGGTCTTTCTCACGGCGCCGCGCGCGCAGGAGCTGCCAGCCGGGCTGGCGCTCCCGGTCTGGCGGGTGAGCGGCGGACGGGTGGCAGCGTGACCGACGACCAGCAGCCACAGACCATTGCCGATGTGCTGGCGCGGTATCTCAAGCGCGCCGGACTCGCGCGCCGGGTGGAAGCGGCCGGCATCGTCGCCGAATGGGCCGAACTGGTGGGGCCGCAGATCGCCGCGGTCACCGAACCGGACGCGGTCACAGCCGACGGCATTCTCTGGGTGCGCGTCGCCAGCGCACCGTGGGCGCAGGAACTGCGCATGATGACCCCACGCATCCTGGGCAAGCTCAATCAGGGCCGCTCCGGACGCGTGCGCGAAATACGCTGGATTGCGGCGCCACCTCGGCGCCCTGGCGAAACCTGACGTACAGCAGCGAGGGACGATGAGCACCACCGCACAGCCGAAGTACAAGGCCGACTCCATCCAGGTCCTCAAGGGACTCGAAGCCGTCCGGAAGCGCCCGGGCATGTATATCGGGTCCACCGGAGAGAGCGGCCTGCACCACCTCGTCTACGAGGTCGTGGACAACTCGATCGACGAAGCGCTGGCGGGATTCTGCGATGCCATCAGCGTCACGATCCATCCCGACAATTCCATCACGGTCACCGACAACGGCCGGGGCATTCCGGTGGATATCCATCCCGTCGAGAAGATTCCCGGCGTGGAATTGGCGCTCACCGTGCTGCACGCCGGCGGCAAGTTCGACAAGAACAGCTACAAGGTGTCGGGCGGCCTGCATGGTGTCGGTGTGTCGGTGGTCAACGCGCTGTCCGAGCGGCTCGAAGTCCTGGTGGACGTGGACGGCCAGCGGCACCACATGTCGTTTGCCCGCGGCCACACCACCAAGAAGCTCTCGGTGCTGGGCAAGACTCGCGAGACCGGCACCACCGTGCGGTTCAAGCCCGATCCCGAAATCTTCAACACCCTGGACTTCAACTACGACACCCTGGCCGACCGGATGCGCCAGCTGTCGTTCCTCAACAAGGGTGTGCGGATCACGCTCAAGGACGAGCGCGAGGGCGGCCGACAGAGCGAGTTCTACGCCAAGGGCGGGCTGGTGGAATTCGTCCAGTTCCTCAACCGGAACCGGAAGCCGATGCATGCCAAGCCGGTGCACTTCACCACCGAGAAGGACGACGTGGACGTGGACCTCGCCCTGCAGTACGACGACGGGTTCAACGAAAACACCTTCACGTTCGTCAACAACATCAACACCCACGAGGGCGGCACGCACCTCACCGGGTTCCGCGCGGCGCTGACTCGCACGGTCAATGACCTCGCCAAGAAATCGGGCGCGCTCAAGAAGGAAAACTTCACCCTCACCGGTGATGACATCCGCGAGGGGCTCACCTGCGTGCTGCACGTCAAGGTGCGGGAGCCGCAGTTCGAGGGGCAGACCAAGACCAAGCTGGGCAACTCCGAGGTCGAG
>DAIMFY010000037.1:0-2026 GCA_036724295.1 Gemmatimonadales bacterium
GTCACCTTCGAAGTCCTGGCCGACCAGAATTGTGGCTATGTCGGGCTGGAGCCCGGCCTGCCCAACAAGTAAGTCTCTCATGATTGACATCAAGCGCCTCCGCCAGGAGCCGGACGCGGTGCGCGCCGCGCTGGGACGACGTCTCGATTCCTCGCTCGACGCCGCGGTCAGCGACCTGCTGGCACTCGACGCGGAGCGGCGGGCACTGCTCACCCGTGTCGAGACGCTGAAGGCCCAACGCAACTCGGCGTCCGATGAGGTCGCTCGCCGGAAGAAGGCGGGGCAGCCGGCCGACGAACTGCTGGCCGTGCTCAAGACCTCGAGCGAAGAAGTGAAGTCGCTGGACGCACAGGTACGGACCATCGACGAGCGGCTCGAGCACGAACTCCTCCGCGTGCCCAACCTGCCGCATGCCGGGGTGCCGGACGGTGACGCATCAGCCAATCGCGTGGTCCGGACCTGGGGTGAGGCGCCGTCGTTCTCATTCGAGCCCCGCCCGCACTGGGATCTCGGCGCGGCACTCGGCCTGTTCGACCTGGCGCGCGGCGCCAAGCTGGCCGGCTCCGGCTTCCCGCTCTTCACCGGCCTCGGCGCCCGGCTGGTGCGTTCACTCGCCAGTTTCATGCTCGACCTGCACACGCGTGAGCACGGCTACACCGAGGTGGCGCCGCCGCTGCTGGTCAACCGGGACTCGCTCCTTGGCACCGGCCAGCTGCCCAAGTTCGAGGAAGATCTCTACCGCACCGCTGACGACGATTTCTTCCTGATCCCGACCGCCGAGGTGCCGGTGACCAACATCTACCGGGACGAGATCCTCGAGGCTTCGGCTCTGCCGATCGACATGGTGGCCTTCACGCCCTGCTTCCGTCGCGAGGCGGGCGCGCACGGGAAGGACACCCGCGGCCTCATCCGGGTGCATGAGTTCGACAAGGTGGAGCTGGTGCGCCTGGTGCCGCCGCAGGCGTCCGATGCCGAGCACGAGCGGCTCACCGGCCACGCCGAAAAGGTCCTCCAGCTGCTCGGCATTCCATATCGCGTGCTGGAACTTGCGGCGGGTGATACCGGGTTCGCAGCTGCGCGCACCTTCGACCTCGAGGTGTGGGCGGCGGGCATCGGTACCTGGCTGGAGGCTTCGAGCGCCAGCACCTTCAGCGATTTCCAGGCGCGGCGCGCCAACATCCGTTACCGCCCTGCGCCAGGTGCGCGCCCCGAGTTCGTGCACACGCTCAATGCTTCGGGCGTGGCGTTCCCGCGCACGATCATCGCCCTGCTCGAGAACAACCAGCAGGCCGACGGGTCGGTGCGGGTTCCCGAGGCGCTGGTGCCATATCTGGGCACCGAGCGCCTCACCCCACGTGCCTGAGCGCCGGCGGCCCATCGGCCGCCTGGCGCCGACCGCCGCCGTCCTGCTGGTGGCACTGCTCGCCGGCCTGAGCCTCGGTACCGCCTTTCTGGTTGCGCGCCATTTCGGCGAGGACGCGCAGTCGATGAGCCGGCTCTATTCCGGGGTGTACTCGGGCCTCAACAGCCCGCAGGCGGGTGGCGAGGCCGACGCGCTGCTCCGCCTCGGCGAGCAGGTCCGGCGTCTCGGGATGCCACTGGTCGTGACCGACTCATCGGGTCTCGTGACGGCTGCAGACAACCTGCCGTCGGCCCTGCGTGACCTGCCGCTCACCGATGCGCGCATCCGGCGCTACGTCGCCGGGCTCGATGCGAGCAACCAGCCACTTCGAGACTCGCTGAGCGGCCAGCAGATCCACTATGGTCCGCTGCCCGCCAAGGGTCAGCTCACCGCGCTCGCGGTCCTGCAGGCGTTCATCATCCTGATCATGGTCGCAGTGGCAGCGTTCGCGTACCGGAGTGGCATGAGCGCCGAGCGGGACCGACTCTGGGTCGCCATGGCGCGGGAAGCGGCGCACCAGCTTGGCACGCCACTCATGAGCCTGCAGGGCTGGATCGAATCGCTGCGCGGCCGTCCCACGCCGCCGGCAGATCTGGCCGAACATCTGGCTGCCGATGCGGAGCG
>DAIMFY010000037.1:2036-11680 GCA_036724295.1 Gemmatimonadales bacterium
CCGGCCCGGCGCGAACCGGTGGGGCTCGGGGCCCTGGCCGAGCGGGTCGCCGAGTATTTCCGGCCCAGGCTGCCGCAGCATGCGAACCCGATCACCCTTCGCGTCATGGCGCCCGGTGCCGGCCCCACAGTCACGGGGGATCCGGTGCTGCTCGAGTGGACCCTGGAAGCGCTGGTCAAGAATGCCATCGATGCGTTGCAGGGGCGCCAGGGCACCATCACTCTCCGTGTTGGCGCCGACCACGCGCGAGCCGAGCTTCGTGTATCGGACGACGGGCCTGGGGTGAGCCGGGAGATGCGGCGCAGTCTTTTCGAGCCCGGGGCCACCAGCAAGCAGGGTGGCTGGGGAATCGGGCTGGCGCTCGCGCGACGCGTTGTCGAGGATGCGCACGGCGGGGAATTGATGCTGGAGCCGGGGGATCACGGCGCCACCTTTGTGGTACGGCTGCCCCTGGCGGAAGAAAGGTCATGACTGAAGACGTACGAGACAACTGGCTTCATTCGCTCAATCCGGCACAGGCCGAGGCGGTGGAGCACGTGCACGGACCGTTGCTGGTGCTGGCGGGTGCAGGCTCGGGCAAGACCCGCGTCCTGACCACCCGGATCGCGAGCCTCATCGAGCGCCACGGTGTGCCGCCCGACCGCATCTTTGCGGTGACATTCACCAACAAGGCCGCTGGCGAGATGAAGGAGCGCATCGGGCGGCTCCTCAACCGCGACCCGTCGGGGCTCTGGATCGGCACGTTCCATTCGCTGGGCGCGCGCATGCTGCGTCGCGACGCCGAACTGCTTGGCTTCAGCCGCCAGTTCACGATCTATGACCAGGCGGACTCGGTGTCGCTGGTCAAGCGCCTGCTGGAACAGAGGGGCCACTCGCCCAGGACCTTCACGCCCAAGGTCGTGCAATCCATCATTTCCGGGGCCCGCAACCGGATGCAATCGCCAGTCGACCTGCGGGCGGAGTCGCCCTTCGACCGCCTGGCGCACGTTGCCGCCGATGTGCAGGAGGCGATGGGCCCCGCCCTCAAGGCGGCGAACGCGATGGACTTTGACGACCTGCTCCTGCGCCCGCTGGAGCTTTTCCGCGATCATCCCGACCGCCTGCAGTACTACCGGCACAAATTCCAGTTCATCCTCGTGGATGAATTCCAGGACACCAACAAGGCGCAGTACGAGCTCATCCGGCTGCTGGGCCATCACGGAAACGTCGCGGCGGTGGGCGACGACGACCAGAGCATCTACGGCTGGCGCGGCGCCGATGTGCGCAACATGCGCCAGTTCCAGCAGGATTTTACCGGCACCCAGCTGGTGCGGCTCGAGGAAAACTATCGTTCCACCCGCCTGGTGCTCGACGCCGCGAACGGCGTGATCGCCGAGAATTCAGGGCGCATCGGCAAGATGCTGCGCACCAGCCGTCAGGGCGGCGAGTCTCTCACGCTGGTTGCCGCGGCCGATGAACGGGATGAGGCTGAATGGATCGTGCGGGAACTGGCTCGGCGCCAGGGCGCTGCGGAATGGTCCTACGACGAGATGGCCATTCTCTACCGGACCAATGCCCAGTCGCGCGCTTTCGAGGAATCATTCCGCCGCAGCGGCGTGCCCTATCGGATCATCGGCGCCACCAGCTTCTACGCCCGGCGGGAAGTGAAGGACCTGCTGGCCTACCTGCGCCTGGCCGCCAACCCGAGCGACGATGAAGCGTTCCTGCGCTCCATCAACACGCCCAAGCGGGGCATCGGCGATTCCACCCTTGCCGCGCTGCTGGCGCAGGCGTCGGCCTGGCAGCGCACCCTCGTCGACACGGCGACGCGCGCTGATGCGATCCCCGACCTGCGACCCAATGTGCGCAATGCCTTGCGGGATTTCGCGGGCATGGTCGCCCGGCTGCAGGAGGCCGCGGCCACCTGGACGCCGGCGCAACTGCTGGAGGAAATCATCCGCGTCACCGACTATGAAGCGTGGCTTCGCGCCGAAGGCCCGGAGGGACTCGACCGGCTGGACAACGTCCGCGAGCTTGTTGCAAGCGCGGCCAACTGGTCCGAAGTGGTGACGGCGGGGGCGGACGAAGAAGGTACGCCCCTCGAGCGCTTCCTCGCAGAGGCGGCGCTGGTGTCGGCCAACGATAACATCGCCGGCGACGAGCAGGGGGTGACGCTCATGACGCTGCACACCGCCAAGGGGCTGGAGTGGCCGGTAGTGGTGATCGCCGGGCTGGAGGAAGGACTCTTTCCTCTCGCCCGATCGCTCGAGCAGCTCGAAGGCCTGGAGGAAGAGCGCCGCCTGGCCTACGTCGGACTTACCCGGGCCAAGGACAAGCTCTACCTGAGCTGGGCGCGCGCGCGGCGGCGCGGCGGCGAACTCCGCCCCGGGGCACCGTCGCGGTTCCTCAAGGCCATCCCGCCCGAAATCATCGAGGAACGGCGGACGTCGGCGCTGTGGGCGCCGGGATGGGACGATGCCCCCGTGGGCGGCGCGCGACGATCGGCCTGGGGTGCGCGCCGCGGCCCCACGCCCGCGCCGGTGCCGGTCGTCGAGGAAGCGTCGCAGGACTCGCCGCGCTACGTGAAGGGCGAACGGGTTCATCATCGGCGGTTTGGCTCGGGCACCATCCAGGGCCTGCGCGGCGCGGGACGGGACCTCAAGGTCAGTGTGACTTTCGACGATGCCGAGATCGGCACGAAGGAGCTGCTGGTGGCCTACGCCGGACTGGAACGTGACTGGGAGAGCGCATGAGTATTGCACCGGATGATCTGGCACGGGTGGCTCGCCTCGCCGAGCTCGCCGTCTCGGAGGACGAATTGCCCGCGCTGGTGCAGAAGATGGAGCGCATCGTGGGCTTCGTTGAGCAGCTGGGCGAAGTACGCGATGACGAGTCGGTGGCGCCATTTGTCGCCGGACCGCCGTCCACGCCGCTGCGCGAGGACGTGGTCCATCCCGCGACGCTGGCGCACCCGGTGGAGGAGATGGCGCCGGAGTTTGCGCATGGATTTTTCGTGGTGCCGCTTCGCAGCTCGATGGAGGAGAATCCGTGAGCGCCGCCCGCGACGCAGCGGGCGCGACGGTTCGCGCCCTGGAGGGGGCGGCGGAACTGAACGCCGCGCTGCACTGGTCGGCCGAGCTGGTCGAGGCAGAGGCACGCCGGGCGGACGCCCTGCCGGGGGCCAGCGGCCGGCCGCTCTACGGGATGCCGGTGGCAGTCAAGGACAATATCGTGACGGTGGAGCAGCCCACGACGTGCGCGTCGCATATTCTCGACGGCTACGTCTCGCCGTACGATGCCACGGTGATCGAGCGGCTGCGTGCCGCGGGCGCCCTGGTGGCGTGCAAGGCCAACCTCGACGAATTCGCCATGGGGTCATCCACCGAGCACTCGGCTTTCGGCCGGGTCCGGCATCCCCTGGATCCCGATCGGGTCCCCGGTGGCTCGTCAGGAGGGTCCGCCGCGCTGGTCGCCGCTGGCGTGGTCCCCGCCGCGCTTGGCTCCGAGACCGGCGGCTCGGTGCGGCAGCCGGCGGCCTTCTGCGGCATCGTGGGAATCAAGCCAACCTACGGGCGGGTCAGCCGCCATGGCCTCGTGGCCTTTGGCTCCTCGCTCGATACGGTGGCGCCCTTTGGCCGCACGGTGATGGATGCCGCGCGGGTGCTGCAGGCCATCAGCGGCCCCGACCCCCGGGATTCAACCACGCTCGCTCAACCACCGGTTGCGGTGCCAGCCATGCCAATCACGCTCGAGGGCGTGCGCGTTGGGATGCCGCGTGAGTATTTCCCGGACGATCTTCACGGCGGGGTTGCTGCCGGGGTGGCACGCGCGCGCCAGGCACTTGAATCGCTCGGGGCCACGCTGGTTGACGTCTCCCTGCCTCACACGAAGTTTGCGGTCCCGACTTACTACGTCGTGGCCCCGGCGGAAGCGTCCGCCAACCTGGCTCGATTTGACGGGGTGCGATTCGGGCTCCGAGAGAACGGCGCTGGTAGCGACATGCGGTCGCTGTATCGCGCCACGCGAGGCACAGGGTTCGGCGCCGAAGTGCGGCGCCGGATCCTGGTGGGCACCTATGTGCTGAGCGCCGGCTATTACGAGGCGTACTATGTCAAGGCGCAACGGGTACGCACGCTCATCGCGGAGGATTTCCAGCGGACATTCAGCGAGGGCATTGATGTGCTGCTTGCGCCGACCACGCCCACTCCGGCGTTCAAGGCAGGGGAGAAGACCAGCGATCCGGTTGCCATGTACCTGGCCGATGTCTTCGTCTGTCCCGCCAACCTGGCCGGCATCCCCGCCGTGAGCATTCCCGCCGGACGTAGCGATGGGCTGCCGGTGGGAGTCCAGCTCATGGCCCCCTCGGGCCAGGACGAGCGCATGCTCGAGGTTGCGCTGGCGCTCGAGTCGCGCCTCGAACCCGCTGCGGAGGTGCGCTGATGACCTGGGACATGGTGATCGGCCTCGAAGTGCACATGCAGCTCAGGACCGCGAGCAAGATGTTCTGTGCCTGCTCCACCGCATTCGGCGACCCGCCCAACACCAACGTGTGCCCGGTGTGCCTGGGGCTGCCCGGCGCTCTCCCGGTCGTCAACGGCCATGCCCTCGCGCTGGCTGCCCGGGCGGCGCTCGCGCTCGGCTGCACGGTGCACGAGCGAAGTGTGTTTGCCCGCAAGAACTATTTCTATCCTGACCTGCCCAAGGGCTACCAGATTTCGCAGTACGACAAGCCCCTGGCCACCGACGGCAGCGTCGCGTTCGATTCGGCGGGGCGCGGTCGCGTGGCGGTGCACATCCAGCGGCTGCACGTGGAAGAGGACGCCGGCAAGTCGCTGCACGATCGGCTGCCGGGGAAGACCGCGGTGGACCTCAACCGCGCGGGCGTGCCGCTGGCCGAGATCGTGAGCGGCCCCGACCTGCGGACGCCGGCTGAGGCGCGGGCGTGGCTCACCACGCTGCGCCAGATTCTCCTGTACTCGGGCGCCAGCGACTGCAGCATGGAGCAGGGGAGCCTCCGGGTCGACGCCAACCTCTCGGTCCGCCGCGCCGGGGCGACCGCATTCGGCACAAAGACCGAAGTGAAGAACATGAACAGCTTTGCCAACGTCGAGCGCGCGCTCACCGCGGAATATGCCCGTCAGGTGGAGCTGCTCGAGCGAGGGGAGCCAGTGCGGCAGGTGACGCTGCTTTTCGACGCCGGATCCGGGGCAGTGCGGCCGATGCGTTCCAAGGAAGAGAGCCATGACTACCGCTACTTCCCGGACCCCGACCTCCCGCCCCTCGTGCTGAGCCAGGAGTGGATCGACCAGCAGCGTGAGGCGCTGCCTGAGCTGCCGGAGGCGCGCCGCGGCCGGCTCGAAGCCGAGCACGGACTTTCAGCTTATCACGCGAGCGTGGTGAGTGGTGAGCCGGCGCTGGCCGATTACTACGAATCGCTTGTCGCGGCGGGGGTCGACGCCAGGCAGGCGGCCAACTGGGTCACCGGCGACGTCATGACCGCATGGAACGACACCGGCGGTTTTCCGGTGGGAGCCGAGCGGCTCGCGGCACTGATCACGCTGGAGCGGGACGGGACGGTGAGCTTGCAGGCGGCCAAGCGCATCTTCACGGAACTGCGGGAGCGCGATGCCGAGCCGCGCGATGTCGCGGCCCAGCTGGGACTGCTGCAGGTACGGGATACCGATGCACTGAGCGGCTGGGTGGATGAAGTGATCGCGGCACATCCGGGCGAGGCGGAGCGTTACCGCGGCGGCGAGTCCAAGCTCATGGGGTTCTTTGTGGGGCAAGTCATGAAACGAAGCCAGGGCAAGGCTGATCCCAAGGGTGTCCAGCCACTTCTGCAGGAGCGCCTCAAGTGACGACGATCATGACCTTCCAGTCGGTGGCGGAGGTGCGCCGCCGCTTTCCCGCATTCGAGCGCCAGATCAATGGCAGGCCGGTGGCCTACTTCGATGCGCCGGGCGGGACGCAGGTTCCCCGGTCAGTTGCGGACGCGGTACGCGATTACCTGCTTCATCACAACGCCAACACCCACTGGGCATTTCCGACCAGCGCCGAGACGGACGCGATGATCGTGCGCGCGCGCGAGGCGGCCGCCGACCTGCTGGGGGCCAGTGCAGGTGAAATTGCGTTTGGCGCCAACATGACGACCCTCACCTTCCACCTTGCGCGGGCGCTGGGCCGCCAGTGGGGACCAGGCGACGAAGTGCTCGTCACCGAGCTGGACCATCACGCGAACGTGGCGCCGTGGCGCGCGCTCGCCAGGGAGCGAGGGATCACCGTTCGCGCCGTGCCGCTTGCGACAGACCGGCGCACGCTCGACACGGCGGCGCTCCAGCAGATGCTGGGGCCGCGCACCCGACTCGTCGCCGTCGGCGCCGCGTCGAACGCTATCGGCACTGTCACCGACCCGGCGCCCATTGCAGGGCTGGTGCACGGCGCTGGTGCGCTGCTCTTCACCGATGCGGTGCACTACGCGCCGCACGAGCTGGTGGACGTCCGTGCCATGGGGTCGGATTTTCTGGCCTGCTCGGCCTACAAGTTCTGCGGTCCGCATGTCGGCATTCTCTTCGTGCAGAAGGGAATCGCCGAAGCGCTCGATGTGCCCAAGCTGGAGCCCGCGCCCGATACCGCGCCGGAACGCTTCGAGACCGGCACGCTCAATCATGAGGGGATCGCCGGGGTCGAAGCCGCGGTGAACTTCCTGGCGGAGCTTGGCGGCGCGGAGGGAGACCGGCGTCATCGCCTTGAGGCGTCCTATGCCTGGCTGCACACGCAAGGCGAGAGATTGTTCCGGCAGATGTGGGAAGGACTGGCTGCGATTCCCGAAGTCACCTTGTACGGCTACGCACCGGGCCTGGCGCGCCGGACACCAACCGTGGCTTTCACGGTCGGCAACTTGCCGTCGAGCGCCGTCGCCTCGGCGCTCGCGGAGGATGGAGTCTTCGTCTCCGATGGCGACTTCTACGCGAGTACGGTGGTGGAACGGCTTGGCCTGAAACAGCGCGGACTGGTACGGGCGGGTTGTGCATGCTACACGAGCGAGGAAGAAGTGGAGCGGCTGGTGGAGGGAGTGAAAAAGGTGAAGGCCAAAGCCTGAGGGCAGCATCTTCGCTCAGCTCTCGACCCTCAGCCTCTCCATCTCCGGCCAGTACCGCAGCGCTCCCGCCGGGAGTCCGTAATGCTCGGTGGCTGCTTCCAGCAGGCGGTCTGGAGCGCGACGGCCGAATTCGCGGAGGGTGTTGCGGCGGATTTCCTTGGCCACCTTGAGTGGTCGCTCGCCTGAAGGGTCCAGCCGTCGCGGCGTCGAGTCGTCGTTGCCCAGCAACTCCATCATGTAGTCGAGTGAGCGGGACAGGTGCTGTTCCACGTCCCTGTCGGCCAGCCCCCAGCGGCTCCGGTCGCGGGCGGCCTGCATGCCGCGCTGCCAGCCGGGGGTGTTGGTGAGGTGCACCATGCCGCGGAACAGCCGCCGATTGGTCCGCACGCTGAAGATCGTCGGTGAAATAATCCGGTCGAGGTGGGCGTCGGCCTGGTCGTGGTTCATCCGGATCAGGTCGCGCGCCGCTTCCGCGTAATGCTCGCCGACGTGGATCTCCACCCGGCTTTCCCAGTAGGAGTGCCCCACCGAGGAGGTGCTGCTGGTGAGCACCAGCTGGCGGGGCACGAAGTAGTTGTGTGCCACGGTATCGGCTGCAAGGTGGCAGAGGTAGCCCCAGCCGAAGGCGCCCAGGGCGTCGGTGTCGGCCAGGTCATGGATCTCCTGGCCCACGTGCCAGTAGTGGCAATGCCGCCCGACCGGCGCGTATTTCTTGGCGATGGAAGAGTCGGCCGCGATGTTGCCATACAGGAAGTCGTACGGAAACGCGCGCAGGAGATCGGCCACCGAGGTCGGAAGGAGTCGCAGGTTGGCGAGTACGGACTCACCCAGGTAGATGTGGGTGCCCGGCGTCCAGGCATGTGCAGCAGCCGGGGCTGCGGCCAGCACAAGGCCGACCACTGCAAACGCAGCCAGCAGTCGCCACCTGTTCATCGGCGGAGCAGGAAGCGCGTCATCCGGCCGGCGATGCCACGACCCCGGCGGATCCGGCGGAGTCCCGTCGCCACATCCAGCGCGGTCTCCTCGACTTCCTCATGGACGACGTCGTACAGCGCCTCGAGGTCCACCAGGCGTGCCTCGATGCGGTCCACGCCGCGCTTCACCTTCTTCCGGAGTCGTCGCCCGGTGCGAAGGAAGGCGCCCGCCTCGTCGCGCACCATGTTGGCGATCCGCTCGCCGTCTGCCACCAGCTTGCGGATGCTCTCCATCGTTTCCTGCGCATCGTGACTCAGGCTATTGAACAGCGTCCGGCGCTCCTCGATCTCGCTCGTGAGCCGCATCGCCAGCCGGATCGCGCCGATCGTGAGCACCAGGACGGAGAGCGCTATCACCAGCAGCGACAGAGCGGTGACCGTGCCAGCCCAGTTGGGGACTGTGAGGACCGTCTGCTGTTGCAGCATGAGCATTGCACCACCTCCTGTCAGGCGTCGGGCCTGCCACCGAAACATAACCCGCGCCAGTCCACCCAGCGACGCGCGGCTTGACCCCGGGCCCCGCAGGTCGCGAGCTTTGGCCATGCCTCCCCATTTTCTCGTCCGTGGCGGGCGCCAGCTGCGTGGCGCCATTCGCCCTGCCGGCAACAAGAACGCCGCGCTGCCCATCCTCGCCGCCACCGTGCTGGCCGACGGTCCGGTGGAACTCGACAACGTCCCCCGCATCCGCGACGTGGACACCATGGTGGCCCTGCTCGCCGACCTTGGTGCCGACGCTGCCTGGACCGGGCCCAATCATCTTCGAATCGACGCTCGGCCGGTGCGGCCCAAGCCGCTCGATCCGGTTCTCTGTGCCAGGATTCGCGCCTCCATCCTCCTCGCCGGTCCGCTCGTTGCCCGATTCGGGCAGTGCGTGCTGCCGCCGCCCGGCGGCGACGTGATCGGCCGGCGGCGGGTTGACACCCACTTCCTGGCACTGGAAGCGCTTGGCGCCACCGTCGAGCTGGGCGACCGCTACGAACTCGAGGCGCCGAAGGGACTGGTGGGCCGGGACATCTTCCTCGACGAGCCCAGCGTGACCGCCTCGGAGAACGCCCTGATGGCTGCCACCATGGCGCGCGGGCGCACGGTGCTCCGGAACGCCGCAGCCGAACCACACGTCCAGGATCTCGCGCGCTGCCTGGTGGCAATGGGAGCGCAGATCGAGGGCATCGGCTCCAACGTCTACGTGATCGAAGGCGGACGCGCGCTGGGCGGCGCGTCGTACACGATCGGCCCTGACCACATCGAGATCGGCAGCTTCATCGGGCTGGCCGCGGTAACCAACGGGGACATCACGATCGATCCGGTGAGGGGCGAAGATCTCCGCAGCACCCTGCTGGCCTTCGACCGACTCGGCATCCGGCCGGTGCTCGATGGTACTCGCCTGCACATCGCGCCCGGCCAGGAGCGGCGGGTCCGACCCGACCTGGGTGGCCACGTGCCCAAGCTGGAAGATGGCCCATGGCCCGCCTTCCCGGCCGATGTCATGTCCACGACAATCGTGGCCGCGACCCAGTGCACCGGGATGCTGCTGGTCTTCGAGAAGATGTTCGAGAGCCGCCTTTTCTTCGTGGACAAGCTGATCGGCATGG
>DAIMFY010000038.1:0-3567 GCA_036724295.1 Gemmatimonadales bacterium
CCACGTCACAGCCTCCCCACCGCTGCCGCCGCCAGCCGCAGCGCACCCGCCCGGTCCGCGCTCGATGTCACCCACATCACGTCGAGCATCCGGTCATCCTTGAGAAACCGGAGTATCCCATGCAGGTCCTGCATGACATCGTCCCACGGACCTTCGAGTGTGTCAGCGGCCATGCCCGCGTCGACACCCGACGCATTCGCCACCACTCCTCCCACTCCCGCCGCCATCTTGAACGTCATCTGCCCCTGGCTCCACGTCGGCATGATCGTCAGTGCACGATGGCCGTGGCCGGTGAAGTAACTGCAGCTTTCGCCGGAAGGGTCCCAGAGCGGTGAGTCGCCGGCGCTGCGATACGGCGGTACCGTGAGCGGGCCGAGCACCGCTTCCGCCTCGGCGCGCGTGAGGAGCGCGCACGGATCCGGCCCCTGTGGCGGCGGATCGGCTGGGCGGCCCCGGGCCTTTCGCAGGGAGTCCAGGAAAGGGTCGACCGGATTGGCGAACGGGCGATCAGCCATCTTGTCGCGCGCGGCGGCGGCAAGCTGTCTGGTCTTGTCGTCCGGGATCTCGAATGAGCCCCGGTCCACCTGCACGCCGATGTGCCCGATCCGCGCCAGATAGGTGGTACCGAGCCGCGACTCGTGGTCCCATCCCGAGTTGCCCGAGGCGCTGCGATTCCGGCCAGTGTCCGCCGCGACCCCCATCAACGACGCGCTCGCGGCACTCACGAGATCGGCAATCCCTCCCTCGTTCAGCGTCACACTGAGCACGACCGTTCCGGTGCCCATCTGCGGTTGCACGGCAAGCGTGTAAAGGCATCCGGTGCCGTACGGATCGGGGCTCGGGTTCTGCCCGGGCCGGACCCGCACCGGCGGTGCGCTGAAGCTGCCGAGCATGGCCTCGACCTCTTCGGGCGATAGCCACTCGCACGGACTGTCCGGTGCACGCGCCAGCTCGAAGGAAGGGCGCGCTGCGTTTGCCGGCGCGGTGGCACTGCTCGCCGGCTTCGAACCGTCGGCCTGCCCACCGGCGTCGCTGCCACCGGCGTCGCCGCCACAGGCGATAGCGGCGGCGAGAAGCAGCGCGCAACCGAGGTCCCGCGCGATCGCGGTCATTTCGCCACCGCCACGGCAATCGCTTCCGCCGCCTTCTGCGCGATCGGCGTCAGCAGGTCCTCGCCGTCCGACTTCGCCTTCCGCTTGTCGGAATCCTCCGCCAGCACCTTGCCGCCCGCGTCCTCGAGCCGGTAGGTCAGCGTGAACTCATCCTTCTGCCGTGACGACATGGCGTAGTCATTGACCGTGCTCGAAGCCGCGCCGGCCGCCGCACCGGCCACGACCCGCCCGACCGTCGACCCACCGGCGACGTTGGTCGCAGCCCAGGCGCCCTGCTGCACGGCGCCGCCCGCCATCTTGCCGAGGAAACCGCCCCCGGTCTTCCGTTCGTGCTTCACCGTGGTAAGGAGGAGGAACTGGCAGCCGCTCAGCTTTGCTTCCTGTCGTGCCTGCGACTGGAGCCGAGAGCTGAGCGGCTGCACCGCGAGGGTAGGGCCGCTGAGAAAATTCGAGAATGCGTCGCGCACCGCGGAGACCGGATCCACGCCGTTCGGGGCCGCCTCGACTGAAGCCGGCGCAAGACAGATCTGCGTCATGGCTGGGCTGGCAGCTGCGGGGTCCTGCGCGCCGGCCGCCACCAGCGGAGTTGCGATGAGTACCAGCGCGGCCGCTGCGCGCGCGATGATGACCTTGTTCATGAGGATGCTCCAGTTCGTGTCAGCCGCCTGATTTCGGGATCGTTCCGTTCCAGCAGGAGTGCGTTGTCGCGCAGCACGCCGGGAGCGACGGCACTCGCGTCTCCTGCGTGGAGCGCGACTTCCTTCGCCGTGCGTAGCAGTGACGCGAACACGATGGCACCATCGCGGGCCGGGACGCCCGCCTTCCGGAGTGCCTGCATCACGGGCGCGCACCGTTCCAGCATCCGCACCATGTCGGCAATGCTCATCGTGTGCGGATCGCGCCCCCGGTCGCGCGGGCAGCTCTGTGCGCCCGGCGCGTAGAGCGCGGGCAGCACCTTTCGCAACACCGGCATCGTGAGCCGGTAGCCGTCAATGATCCGCGCGTCCTCCGCGCTCCGGCCCTGCGCGGCTGCAGCACGTGGCTGCAGCGATGTGCCCAGCAGGGCGAGAGCAAGTGCGATGCGCAGTGAGCGCTTCATGGCCGGGCCTCCCGCTGCAGCAGGACGTCGGTGGCAACACCACCTGTCTCGTCCTGCCTCAGGTAGCGAATGAGTGGCTGCTGCTGGCTGCCGCACGGCTCGTAGGATGCGAGCCGCACCAGTGGACCAATGGAGTAGACGGCGGCAGGGCGCGCGAACGGCGGAATGAACTCGAGGTGCAGTGACACCGTGTCCGATGCGTGCCGGATCGTGCCAGCGCCGGGCTTCGACTCCAGCGTTTCAATCGTGCGGGTCACGCGCGCGGCACCTGCCGCGCTCTCGACCGGGCCAACGCGCGCAGCCACCCGGTGTGACGTTGCCCGGTCCTCGTAGCCCCAGAGCCCTTCGGCCGGTGCGCCGGTCGCGGGTTTCACCGAGTCGCGGGCACAGCCGGTATCGCCAACCACTACCCGAATGGCAACGGCGTCTGCCGGCGGCTCTCGACCCGCACCCAGGTTACAGGCGATGGTCAGCGGGGCCATCGCCACGGCCAGCACGCGGCGACACCCGCGGTGCGACATCACGGTAGACGGTCGGCGATGTGAAGCGGCATGGTGCCCCCGGCGACGGCGTTCAGGTCCAACGGACGCGCCGAAGTTGTGGGCCGGGCGTCGCCGTGCTGCTTCACACGCCGTTACCGCGCGGTAACGCCGGTCAATGCCCCTCAGTTGCGCTCCCCGACACTGGCCGGTATCGTAGGCAGCGCCCACACTCAGGCCTTCTCCCCATGATCCAGCTCCAGACACTCGGTCGCGTCCGCCTCCACGGGGATCGCTCCGGCGATACGACGGGCTCCGCCGCGGTCCAGCCCAAGCGGCTGGCCCTGCTCGCCTATCTGGCCCTCGAAGGGGAACGGGGACCGGTGCGGCGGGACCTCCTGCTGGCGCTGTTCTGGCCCGAGCTGGGAAACGAGGAAGCGCGGAGGGCCCTGCGGCAGGCACTGCACTACCTGCGGCGCGTCGTGGGTGACGACGTACTGGTCGGGGCGGGCGAGGAGCTGTCCGTCCACGGCAATCAGTTCCATTGTGACGCGGTGGAGTTCGAGCGCCTGATCGGGACCGGTGAACCTGCTCAGGCGCTTTCCTTATATGAGGGCGACTTCTTCACCGGATTCCACGTCCCGGACGTGTCGGTCGAGCTGGAAGAATGGGTGGACCGCACGCGTGCCCGGCTCCGCCGCCATGCCGCATCGGCGGCCTGGACGGCGTCCGAAACGGCTGAGCAAGCGGGCCGGGCCGAGGAGGCCGTGGTGCTCGGAAGACGGGGATGCGAATTCGAGCCCGACCAGGAAGGCGGCTGGCGCCGCCTGATGACTCTGCAAGACCGCCTCGGCGACCGGGCCGGAGCGCTCCGGAC
>DAIMFY010000038.1:3667-11610 GCA_036724295.1 Gemmatimonadales bacterium
TCCGGACCTACGATGGGCTGGCGGCACAGCTGCGGCGCGAGTTCGACGCCGATCCGTCTCCCGAAACTGCGGCTCTCGCCGCGAAACTTCGTGCCGCTCGCGTGCCGATCGCAGCAGTTCCGCCCGAGCCGACGGCGCCCTTGGACGCAGCCCCGCGTGCTGTCTCGCCGCCTGCACCGTCTTCCTCGCCTGTCGCGCCGCGATCCGGAAAGCGGTGGATCCCGGTTATCGTCGCCGGGCTGATACTCACCGCCAGTGCCGCGCTGCTGCTTCGCTCCCGGGCCGAGCACCGCGCCGAGCCCTCGCTGCTCGACGCCGGCACCATCCAGCCGCGCGACCGATTGCTCGTCGCCGACTTCACCGATGCCGGCCGAGACACGGTGCTCGCCGCAGCAATCGCCAATGCCTTCCGCGTCGACTTTGCGCAGTCGCCATCCGTCCGTGTGATGACGCCTCGCCAGGTGCGCGCCGCACTGGAGCGTCTCGAACGCTCGGCGGATGTGGCCGTCGACGATTCGCTCGCGCGTGAGCTCGCGCTCCGCGAAGGGGTCAAGGCCTTCGTGGTGGGCAGGGTCGCCGAGCTCGGCGGGCAATGGCAACTCACGGTGGAACTGGTGGGTGCGGAGTCGGGAGAAGTGCTTGCCGCCGTGCGGGAGACCGCGGCTGACTCCACCGGCCTCATCGCCGCGGTGGACCGTGCAAGCGAATCGCTCCGGTACCGGCTCGGCGAATCACTCCGGGAACTGCGCTCCTTCCCGCCACTGGCGCGGGAGGTAACGGCGTCATTGCCGGCGCTCCGCAAGTACACCGAGGGTATACGGCACTTCTATGCCGGCGACCGGATGGGTGCCATACCGCAGCTGCAGGCTGCCATCGCCCTCGACAGCAACTTCTCGACCGCCCACCTTTCGCTCGCCAACATCTATGAAGCGCTCGGAGAACCCGGGCGTGCGGAGGATGCTCGGCTCCGCGCGATGGCGCACCTTGACCGCCTCCCCTTCCAGGACCGCCAGGGCCTTGTTGCAAGCGACGCCTATGCGCGCGGCGACTACGGGCGGAGCATCGGCGCCTATGAGGCCTTCATCGCGCGCTATCCGTATTCCGCACCCGCCATCAACAACCTGGCGCTCGCCCACCGGAACGCACGTCATTTCGCGATCGCGGAGAGCCTCTGGACCCGCTCCATCACGGTGGACTCGTCCATCATTCAGCTCTACTTCGGCCTGCATAGCGCCCAGCTCCTGGCCGGAAAATTCGCCGAGTCACGGCAGACGCTCGACCAGATCGGCCGTCGAGCACCCGACAACGTCCTTCTGCTCACTGTCGAAGTCCAGCAGGCTGCCGCGCAACAGGATTGGGAGGGAGCCGAGCGGAGGGCGGAGGCGGCCATCGCCGCCAACCAGGGCGACACGCTCACGCTGGTGGATGCCTTCGAGCAGATGGCGGGCATCGTGATGACGCAGGGCCGTCTCGAGGAAGCTGAGCGCCACTGGCGCACCCAGCAGGTCCTGGCAGCTGCGAGCGAGTCTTGGGGCCGCCGACTCTACGGCGCACAGATGCTGGGGCGCATCCGGCTCAATTTCCGGCACGACACGGCCGGTGCCATCGCGGTCGTCGACTCTGCGCTTGCACGCATGCCGCTCGACCGCATGCTCCCCGCCGACCGGCCGTACAATGAGCTCGCGCGCTTCTATGCGGCCGCGGGCGCGACCCGGCGCGCGCGCGAGTTCATGGCAGAGGCACGACGCGGCGGCCGCGACGGCCCGCGCCTCGATACCGAGCTGGCCTTGACCGAGGGCGCGATCCGCCTCGCCGAGCACCAGGCGCCGAGCGCTGAGCCCCTGCTCCGCCGTGCTACCTCAGCACTCTGGTGCACCCTCTGCGGACTGCCGGAACTCGCGCGTGCGCTCGATGCACAGGGCGACGTCGCGGGCGCGATCCAGACCTGGGAGCGATACCTCGCGACGCCCTGGTTGTTTCGCTACGAAGTGGATGCCTATGAGCTGGGACCGGCGCTCATGCGCCTCATTGAGCTCTACGAGGCGCATGGCGAGCAAGTCAAGGCGCAGAACACCCGCACACGCCTGCTTGCGCTCTGGCATCGGGCCGATGCCGAGCTGCAGCCGACGATCGCCGATGTGCGGACGCGGGTGAGGGAGCCGGAGTGAGGGGGTCGCGGGTCGCGGAGTTCGCTTCACGCGTCATTGCGAGGGCGCGAAGCGCCCGAAGCAATCGGGTGGCCTGCGCATTTCTCTCACGCCACCCGATTGCTTCGTCGGGGCCGATGGCCCCTCCTCGCAATGACACTCAGCGCATAGCACACAGCGCGCAGCTTGACAATCCATAAGCTATTACTTATCTATCTCCCATGCCGACCGCCGCTGAATCTCGTGACCGTATCTTCCAGGCGCTGGGGGATCCCAGCCGCCGAGCCATCTTTGAGGCGCTCGCTCGGGGCGAAGCGGTCGTAAAGGACCTGACGGAGCGCTTCGACATCTCCCAGCCGGCAGTGTCGCAGCATCTTGCGACGCTGAAGCGGGCTGGGCTTGTGTCGGGCCGGCGCGAGGGACGCAATGTCTACTATCGCGTGGAACCGAAGGGCATGAAGCCGCTCATCGACTGGATGGCGCATTACCAGGTGTTCTGGACCGATCGCCTCGGCCGCCTTGCACAACTACTGGAGAAGATGGACCGATGACTTCCACCGACCGTGCCGCCGCGCCACGGACCGAATCCCTTGCGTTCGACTTCGACCTGCCGCATCCGCCAGAAACGGTGTGGCGCGCGCTGACTGACCCTGACCTGCTCTCGGAATGGCTGCTGCCGGTCCTCAATTTCAAGCCCGAGGCCGGCAACGAGTTCACCTTCAACGCAGCGCCGCAGCCCGGATGGGATGGCCTGGTGAGCTGCCGGATGCTGGAGGTCGACAACCAGCGCAAGCTCAGCTGGAGCTGGGTGGCAGGTGACATCGACACCATCCTGACCTTTACACTTGAGCCGACTCCGTCAGGCACCCGCCTGGTGGTGGTCCAGTCCGGCTTCAAGCCGGATCAGAAGCGGAACGTGGCCGGCGCACGCTATGGCTGGAAGATGATGGGCGAGAAGCTGGTGGAAGTGCTGGAGAGGGTCTAGGGTCTAGGGCCTGACACCAACACGTCATTGCGAGGAGGGGCAACGCCCCCGACGAAGCAATCGGGTCGCTTGAGCATCGGTGGCAGGCCACCCGATTGCTTCGGCCCTGCGGGCCTCGCAATGACGCACGCTCTCAGCTCTCAGCTTTCAGGAGATACGATGAAGAAGACCACACCGTCCACCGGACCATCAGCATCCAAACTGATTGACCAGCGCATCGCCGAGCTGGGCGACTGGCGCGGCAAGGCGCTTGGCCGGATGCGCAAGCTCATCCATGAAGCCGACCCGGATGTCATCGAAGAATGGAAGTGGCGCGGCGTGCCGGTATGGTCGCACGACGGGATCATCTGCACCGGCGAGACCTACAAGTCTGTCGTCAAGCTGACCTTTGCCAAGGGCGCCTCGCTCAAGGACCCAGCCAAGCTCTTCAATTCGAGTCTCGAAGGAAACACTCGGCGCGCAATTGATATCCACGAGGGGGAGACAGTTGACGCCGCGGCGTTCAAGGCGCTGGTACGGGAGGCGGTGGAGGCGAGCCGTAAGTCATAAGTCGTACGTCATATGACGTACGACTTATGACAGCAGTTCCTGATCCTCACCCGCCTCCAGCTCCGCCTGCCCCTCGGCCCTCCGGGCAATCACGAGCGACCCCGATGCGGATGCGGCGCTCATCAGCATCAGCGGTGCCGCGATGATGGCGGTCACCTGCCAGAGCCCCAGCGCACCTTCCGCCATCGTCGCCAGCCCCAGCAGCACCATGACCGCCGGGACCAGGGCGAGAAGCAGACCTCCGAGCGCGCCGAGCACGGCAAACCTCCGCAACGAAAGCTCGCTGAAGCGGCGGCGGCGAGAGGCGATACCCAGTACGAGGGAAAAGAGCACACCTGCAAGGAATCCCGGCACGGCAAGTGCCGGCAGCGGTGCATCGAATACCCTGAAGAAGGCATCCCACGGCAGGAACGTCAGGAGGTTGCTGGCGATCCCGATCAGGATACCGCCGATGGCCCAGGCAACAGCCCAGGTGAGGCCCATGCTGATGGTGCCGCGGATACGTCGGAGGATAGTCATGGGTCGAGGGTCGAGGAATCCGAAACTCGCCTGCTCGTCATTCCCGCTTTCGCGGGAATGGCGAATGGGAAGCCCCCTGCCCCATGACTCACGACCCATCTTCCTGTTTCATCAGCTGCTCACGAAACCGCCGTTCCGATCGATCGATATAAGCCAGGTATCCCGTACGGTCGATGAAGGGATTCGATGAGTCGGCCGCTGTGGTGAGCGCCTGAAGCTTCCGGTTCATGCCGAACATGTCGGCGTGCGAAGCCAGGAAGATGTCCGCCGGCAGGCCGCGCAACAGGCGGAAGCTGCGCTCGAAGTCGTTGCGGATGCCAGGATACGACTCCGGCTCGACCAGCGAGACGAACGGAAACAGCGTGAGGCTGCAAATGTCCACAGCCAGCAGCGTGCGATTGCCATCCTCAATGGGAAACGACCACGAAGTGCAGCCGCGCGTGTGGCCAGCGGTGATGTGCGCCGTGAGCTCGATCGAGCCCACACGAACGGTGTCCCCATCCTTGAACTGGTGGTCGACGCGTGGGGCGGGAAATCTCCCGAAGCCCAGCATTGCGAGGTAGCGGAGCGGGCCGAGGGCCCGATCGGCGGAGTTGCGTCCGGCGGCAATGGTGGGCGCGTCTCCCTCGCTGATCCAGAGCTCGGCGCCCGACGCTTCCTGCAGGGCGCGAAGACCGCCAGCGTGATCGCTATGCGCATGGGTGTTGAGCAGCACCTTTACGTCGCGGATGTCGAAGCCGAGCTGCGCGATGCTCGCCATGATGGCCGGGGCAGACTCGGGGTATCCGCCGTCAATGAGGACGTCACCATCAGGACCGGTGAGCAGAAAGGAAGTGACACCGGCGTTGCCCACATGGTACAGGTTACCGGCGATCCGGAAGGGCGCGTCGGGCCGTCCCCGGTTGCGGCTGATAGCCGAGCGCCAGAGCGTGCCGAGTCCCAGGACGACGAGAGCCAGCGCGCCCAGCAGGACCAGCGGCCAGCGTCGCCTGGCCTTCGATTGCATTTGCCTGTCACCCATGTCGATCGAGTAATGTAAAGAACTTGACGACATAAAGTAGCAGCGACGACCGTATGGGTCAAGACGCTGGACGCGGGGCGCTTGACATGCAGCCACGCGGCTCCATAGTTATTCCGCTACCTTTCCCCCATGTCCCTCGCGCACGCTGGTCCCGATCGTCCCGTGAACCGCTGGCACATCGTCGCCCTTCGTGCTGCTGTCGCCCTGCTGGCCATGGGCGTCCTGCCCGTTGCCGCCCTGGCACAGGACCCGATGGCGGGAATGCATGGGCACGCCCGGATCAGCATTCCCGAGGGCGTGCTGTACACGGCGGCCGACGTCGAGTTCATGCAGGGGATGATTGCCCACCACGCCCAGGCCATCTACATGTCGGAGATGGCGGAAGCCCACCACGCCGACTCGCGCGTCCTGCGGCTGGCGGAAAAGATTGCCCAGTCGCAGGTGGCCGAGATCCGCATCATGCAGGACTGGCTGTCCCGGAACGGCCAGATGGTGCCGGACAGCTCCTCCTGGCACACCATGCACATGGCCGGGATGCTGACCCCCGCACAGCTCGACACGCTGGATGCCGCGACCGGTCCCGCGTTCGATCACGCGTACCTCACCTACATGATCCAGCACCATGAGGGCGCGCTGCAGATGGTGAAGGACCTGTTTGCCACCCCCGGCGCCGCGCAGGATATTGACGTAAGCGTCTTCGCCAACGACGTCGTCACGGTGCAGACGGCGGAGATTGGCGCCATGGAACGGATGCTGAATCACGAAAGCACGAACGGATCGTAGGTCGTCGGTCGTCAGTCGTCGGCCCTCAACTGCCCCCGACGACCGAAGACTGATGACCGACGACCGCCCAGACGACCGAAGTCCGACGACCGACGACCCTCACCACCCGGAGCTTTCCGCAATGCACGTCTCCCGTAAGCTCTTCGCCGTTCTGACAGCCCTGATCGCCGCGCCGTCGTTCCTGGCAGCGCAGACGTACCCCAGCACCACCGACCCGCGCAGTGGGCTCAAGCCCGGCCGGCTGGATGCGGGCGTGGCCAGCGAGAACATGGACCTGGTGTCGTTCTCGCCCAAGCCGGCGGCGTTCGACACGGCGCGCGGGCTTACGTTCATCAATTCCGACCTCGCCTTCAGCGGCCACTACGTCTACCAGGGCAACTTCGCCGGATTCACGGTGTGGGACGTGAGCAATCCCCAGTCCCCGAAGACGGTGGCGTTGGTGCAATGCATCACCTCGCAGGGTGATCCTTCCGTCTACGGAAACCTGCTCTTCGTCTCGGCTGAGGGCCGGGGCAACCGGAACGACTGTGCCAAGGGCGGCGTCCAGGATCCCAAGGACCACATGGCCGGTGTCCGCATCTACGATATTTCCAATCCGGCCACGCCGCGTCTCGTCAAGAACGTGCAGACCTGCAAGGGATCGCATACCCACACGATCATCCCTGATCCGAAGAACAAGGATGTGATCTACATCTACGTCTCGGGCAACCAGGGCGCGCGGCCCGACAGCGAGCTCGCCGGCTGCAACAATGGCACCGACCCGGCCGATCCGGCCAACTCGCTCTATCGGCTCGACGTGATCAAGGTGCCGCTCTCGAATCCGCAAGCGGCCGAGGTGGTGACGGGCGCGCGGATCTTCACCGGACTGGGCCCTGCCCCGCTGTCGGGCGCGCGGGAAGCCCGCATGGAAGAGCGCGCGCGGGCAAATTCGAACCGGCAGGCTCCCCCGCCCACCGGTCCCCGCAACTGCCATGACGTCACGGCATACCCGGCCATGAACCTGCTGGCCGGCGCCTGCGCCAGCTACGGGCTGCTGGTGGATATCTCGAATCCGCTCCAGCCCAGGCGGCTCGACGCCGTCGCGGACACCAACTTCTCGCTCTGGCACACGGCGGTGTTCAGCAACGATGGCAAGAGCGTCGTCTTCACCGATGAATGGGGCGGCGGCACCGGCCCGATGTGCCAGGCCACGTCCATGATGGAGATGGGCGGCAATACGGTCCTGACCATCGGCAAGAACGACAAGTACACCGAGCACGCCTCCTACAAGATCCCCACGGCCCAGAGCGCCCAGGAAAATTGCGTGTCGCACAACGGCGGGCTCGTCCCCATCCCCGGGCGCGACATCATGGTGCAGGGCTGGTACCAGGGCGGCATCAGCGTCATGGAATTCACCGACCCCGATCATCCGCGGGAGCTGGCCTACTTTGATCGCGGCCCGATCGACGCACCTCCCGTCGCTGACTCGGCGGCTGCCGCCGCCAGCGCAGCCGCAGGCGGCCGCCGCATGAGCGGCACCATCGGCGGCTCGTGGGGCGCCTACTGGTGGAACGGCCTGATCTATTCATCAGAACTTGACCGCGGCTTTGATGTTCTCGAACTCAAGCCGAGCAACCTGATCTCGCAGAACGAAATTGACGCCGCCAAGCTGGTGCACCTCGAGCAGTACAACCCGCAGAGCCAGCCGCACATCGAATGGCCCGCGGCGTTCCCCGTGGTGCGGGCCTACCTTGACCAGCTGGTGCGCGGCAATGGACTTGCGGCCGGGCGGACCACCGCGATCTCGAGCGCTCTTGATGCGGCCGAGAAGGAAAGCGGCTCGGCCCAGCGTAACGCACTCAACGCGCTGGCCAAGCAGGTGAAGGCGGACGTGAAGGGCGCCACCGACCCCGACCGGGTGAAGGCGATGGCGGACGCAATCACCAAGCTGGCGAAGGCG
>DAIMFY010000039.1:0-11567 GCA_036724295.1 Gemmatimonadales bacterium
GCAAGCTGGTCATGCAGTTCGCCCACACGCCGGTGTTGCTGGGCGACCTGGTGCACTGGCAGTACGAAACCTTCCTGGTGCGCTGGCGCGATCGTTCGCTCCGCGCCGACGCGTTCGTCACCTTCCAGATGGATGCAGACGGCAAGGTCGAGAGCGCACGCATGGTGCCGGCATCACCCGCCGTGGACTTCAGCTTTGATTTCCAGGACCTCGACCTGCGACGGGTGGAGGAGAAGCGCTGATGTCGCTGGCCAACATGCGGCGCGATTACATGGGCGAGCCGCTGGATGAATCTGACGCGCCGGCGGAGCCGATGGCGCTGTTCAATCGCTGGTTCACCGAGGCGGTGAAGGCGTCGGTACGGGACGCCAACGCCATGACGCTCGCCACGGCCACGGCCGACGGAGCACCAAGCGCACGGATCGTCCTGCTCAAGGGCGTGGACGAACGGGGATTCGTCTTCTTCACCGATTACCGAAGTCGCAAGGCGGGAGAGCTGGAAGCGAATCCCAGATGTGCTCTCGTGTTCTACTGGCCCGAACTTGAGCGACAAGTGAGGGTCACGGGTTCCGCGTCCCGCGTCCCGCGTCCCGAGACCGAGCAGTATTTCAGCACTCGTCCCCGTGGCAGCCGCGTTGGTGCATGGGCCTCGACCCAGAGCAGCGTCATCGGTGGTCGTGCGACGCTCGACGATGCCGTGGCCGCGGTGGAGCAGAAATTCGGGAACGACGAAATCCCCGCGCCATCGCACTGGGGTGGCTATCGTATCACGCTCGAGTCGATCGAATTCTGGCAGGGCCGCCCCGGCCGCCTGCACGACCGGTTGCGGTACATGAGGGAAGGGAAGGGGTGGAGGGTGGAGAGACTAGCGCCGTAACTGGATGGGCAGGATGGGCAGGTGAGTTGATGGTCAACGGGCGACATGTCATGCGAGGGCGCGCAGCGCCCGAAGCAATTGGGTAGCCTGCAACGCGATCCACGCGACCCGATTGCTTCGCCCCTCCGGGGCTCGCAATGACGCACCAGGCTAGCTTTGCCCCGCCCATCCCGCCCATCCCGCCCATCCCGCCCATCCCGCCCATCCCGCCTACCAACTTATCTCATACCTGCAGCATCGTCCGCCCTTTGCCTTGCACTCCGTTTCTGTCACCCGCGCGTTATGCACGCCGCACATTGCCAGCGCTTTCTTGTACCAGCCGATGACCGTGAGGCAGTCGGGAGCGCTGAAGGTTTCGGCGTCGTAGGTGGTGAGGCGGGCCGAGCGCTCACCGGTCTTCTCATATTCCCGGCGTCCGGTTTCGTAGTACGCCTCGTAGATGCCGGGCGCCTTGGAGAGGAAGCCGTGGGCATCGCCCCTGGTGAGGTAGCCCGAGTGAATGCCGCCGAGATTCTTGACGGCCGAGGCCTCGCCCAGCTTCTCGAAGAAATCGCTGCGGCCATTGCCAAGCACCTGCACGATCGCGTCATCCAGCCGCTTCCCCAGCTCAAACGGGTACCAGTTGGACGTGAAGACGATCCGGAGTGAGCGCTGATCATTGGGCGGCAGGCTGGCGACCACCCTGGCGAGCGCATCCTTCCCGGCGTGTTCCTCGACAAATGCCAGCCGCGACTTGAGCACGGCGCCCTTGACTTGCTGCATGGAAGCTCCGGGAAAGAGTCGTACGTCGTAGGTCATACGTCATGCTTCACGGGGCAGGCGCGTCATTGCGAGGAGGCGAAGCCGACGAAGCAATCGGGTGGCCAGCGCCTTAATCCAGGCGACCTGATTGCTTCGCTCCTTCGGCGCTCGCAATGACGACTGGGCCCTCGCCCAACTTGCCCACTCCCGCCTCTCGCCGCAACCAACCCTGAACATCTCTTCATGCAGACTTCAGCACCACTCGAGTGCGCCCGGCCTAGCTTCCGCGCGAACCCCTTGCCCGGAGCTCCCGTGCCTGATTCTCATCCGTCCCACACCCTCGCGAGCCGGCGCGCCTTCATCAGAAAGGGCACCGTGGCTGCGGTGGCGCTGCCCGCCGTCGTCTCTTCGCTTTCTTCCTGCGCCGGACCCGCGCCCGCTGCTGCCAAGCCCTCGGGACCCTCGGCCACGCCTGCCGTTCCGCCTGCCCCGCCCAAGTCGGTGCGCCAGCTCGCCGATGAGATGGATGCGCATCATGAGGCGGGGGTGAAGGCGTTTCCGGCACCGACCGCGGGCAAGGGTTGCCAGCTGCTCGAGCCGAAGATGGTGGACGGGATCAAGGTCTTCGAACTGACCACCAGGAAGATCGAATGGGAGACGAAGCCGGGCACCAGGGTGCAGGCCTGGGCCTACAACGACCAGGTTCCAGGTCCGCAGATCCGGGCGCGTGAAGGGGAGCGTGTGCGTGTAGTGCTGCACAACGAGCTCGAGGAGTCCACGTCCATCCACTTTCACGGCCTGGAAGTGCCCAACGACCAGGACGGCGTGCCATTCATTACCCAGCCGCCGGTGAAGCCGGGCGAGAGCCACACCTACGAATTCGTCGTGCCCAACGCCGGCTCGCACATGTACCACTCCCACCATAACGCGGCGATCCAGGTCGGGAACGGGCTGCTGGGCGCCTTCATCGTGGAGCCGAAGAATCGCTCGGCCGAGCCCAAGGTGGACGTGGACTACGTGATGATCCTCAATGACGGTGCCCACGGCTTCACGCTGAATGGCAAGGAATTTCCGGCGACTGAACCGATCAAGGCGAAGCGGGGCCAGACCGTCCGCATCCGCTACATGAATGAAGGGATGCTGATCCACCCCATGCACCTGCACGGCATGCACATGACGGTGATCGCGAAGGATGGCTGGCCCCAGCCGGCGCCCTGGAAGTGCGACACGCTCAACATCGCGCCAGGCGAGCGGTGGGACGTGCTGGTGAAGGCCACGAATCCCGGGACCTGGGCATTCCATTGCCACATCCTCGGCCACGCCGAGTCAAAGCACGGGATGTTCGGGATGGTGACGGTGATGGTGGTAGAGTGATGATGGTCAACGGTCAACGGTCAACGGTCAACGGTCAATAGTCGACCGTCGACCGTCGACCGTTGACGGTTGACAAGTCCCTCCCCACCCCAAACGCCTTCACCCTCGGAATCGCGTTGCACGCGAACGCCACGACCGCGAGCAGCTCGAGGCCGCGTCCTGTCGTCATGACACCCAGTGCCGCCAGTATGATGCCCGCGTTCAGCAGCGCATACGCCGCGGACGGCGGCACCGGCGAGCCGCGCTCGCGCCCCTTGGCGTGCTTGGGAAACATCCAGTAGGCCACGCCCAGCGTCAGGTTCCCGAACCATCCCAGTAGCATGAGCTCCAGGTGCCACGCGTGGATCCATCCAGGCAGCGTGGCCGGCATCCCCGCCTTGGCCGAGAGCATGAGCGCGCCGGCGAGCGAGCCCGCGAGGAGCGCCAGCAATGCCGTGCGAATGAACAATATCGAGAGTGCAGGCATTCAGCGCCCGCGCACCCGTGGCCAGATGGACCAGGCGAAGAACACCATGGCGAGGAATTGCATCAGTGCGGCGAGTGGCAGCCAGGGCCCGCGCATCATTGTGGGTTCAGTGACGACGCGGACGGCGAGGCCGCTATTGAGCAGGGCAAAAACCATCCATCCGCGCCAGTCGGTGGCCGGCGCGCCGCGCTCCACCCGCGGGAACATCCAGTAGGCCACGCCCGTCACGAGCTGGGAGAGCCAGCCGAGCACCAGCAGGTGGAGGTACACGGGCCAGGCCCCGGCCAGCCAGGCGTTGCCGGGCCAGAGCGCACGCACCACGCCGAGCACGAGCGCCGCGAGCAGGCAGGCGAGCGCGCTGCGAATCAGCCAGCGAACGAGCCGGGGCACCGGAGCGGATCAGTCCCCGTCCGGCATCGGCCGGGGTGGCGGCATCGTGTCGAGCGCCGCCGGCCGTACCTCGCCATGCCGGATGTAGCCACCATACAGCGCGGTCTTTGCGAGCGCCGCCAAGCTCAGCAGCAGGCCCACCAGCACGAGCCAGGACATCCAGCTCACGCCCGGTCCGCCGCCGCGCCGAAGGAAGAGCGCCAGCAGGGCCACGACGCCGGTGATTCCTGCGACGATGAAGGCGGCATCGGCCGCCTCTTCATGCTCGTGGATGAGCCGGCGATTGGCCCACGAGGAATCTTCCACCTGCTCTTCTGCCTCATGCCCGGTCTGCCGGGCCACGAATGCGCCCACACCCGTCAGCACCGTGAGCGCGAGCGCCACCGTGACAATGTCCCGTCGCTTGGCCAGCAGGCCCCACAGGAGGACCATGATGGCGATGACCGAGCCGAAAACCGGGAGATGATTCCCCATCAGGTGCAGGTGTGCCATGCTCCAATCCATACGACGCTCCCTCAGGCCCTTGTTGTGGCCGCCCTGCCGGTGATCTCGCGGATGTGAATGCGGAACAGTACGTCCCGGAACGGCGTCGGGTCTTTCGGTGTGAGCACCTCCGGCGCGACAGCGCGCAGCGCCGCCAGCGTCTCCTCCCTCCCGCTGGTGGGCAGGTCCTCCTCGTACCAGCTGCCCTGGACCACCACGCTTTTCCAGTCGAAGATTCCTTCTACCTCATCCACCTCGAACGCCACGTACGGTGACTGCCTGAGCACCGCCACCTTGCTGCCCTCCTGCGTCCGGCAGGCAAGCCACTCGTCATGGTACACATACCCCAGCGGCACGATGTTCACGTGCTCACGTATCTGGTACGCGATCCGCCCCACGTGGTTGCGGGCCAGCAGCTCCCGGCATTCACGCTCGGTGAGATCGCGGAAGGTCGCCTTGAGACTCATGACACCTCCATGCTCGAACGCAGTGCATTCAGTATGACCGCAATGTCGATCGCTTCCTGCAACAGTGCCCCTGCCACCGGAGCAATGTAGCCCGCCGCGGCGAATCCCATCGCGGCGATGCTGAGCCCGAGGCCCACGACGATGCTCTGCCGTGCGATTCGCATCGAGCGCCGCCCGATTGCCAGGGCCCTGCCTACCAGGGTGATGTCGTCACGGAGCAGCACGACGTCGGCCGCTTCGGCGCTGATTCCGCCGCCATGCGCGGCGAGCGCGATGCCGACCGAGGCCGTGGAGAGGGCCGGCGCGTCGTTGGTGCCGTCGCCCACCATGAGCACTCGCTCGCCCGACGCTTCGAGCGCTCGCACGGCGTCCACCTTGTCCTCGGGTGTCAGGTCACCCCTCGCGTCGTCAATGCCCACCTGCGCCGCCACGGCGCTCGCGTTCTCCTGCGAGTCGCCCGAGAGCAGCGCAAGCCGCTTGATCCCTGATGCGCGGAGACCGGCCAGCGTTGTCGCGATATCAGGCCGAAGGTGGTCGGCATAGCTCACGATGCCCGCGGCCCGTCCGTCGATCGCCACCCACGCACGGAGCCCGCGATCGTGATCCATCGCGAGAAGCTGCTCCGCCACGCCGGGATGCTGCGCCGAGATGAATGATGGGGAGCCCACCGCCACCGTGCGACCCTCGACCACGCCGGAAACGCCCCGGCCAGGGGATTCGACCACGGCCGAGGCGTCGGGCAGGACGCTCACTTCGCGGAGCGCAGCTTCCGTCAGCGTTTGCGCCAGCAGGTGGCCGCTCCGGCTTTCGACTGCGCCGGCCATCCGCAGCAGGTCGGCCCGATCCTGGGCCGGCGCCGGCCGGATGGCATCCACGTCCGGCTTCCCGACGGTGATGGTGCCGGTCTTGTCGAGCACCACCGTGCGCACCTGCGCGAGCGCTTCCAGCGCACCGCCGTTCCGCATCACGATGCCATGGCGCGCCGCGCGATTGATCCCGCCGATGATGGCAACAGGTGTCGCGAGGATCAGCGGACAGGGCGTGGCCACCACCAGCACGGCCAGCACCCGCTGGGCGTCTCCCGAGGCGAGCCACGCGATCGCGCACACGACGAGTGTGGCAGGAGTGAACCAGACGGCGGCCCGGTCGGCGGCGCGCTGAATGGGCGCCTTGCTCGCCTGCGCCGATCGCACCAGTTCCACGACGCGCGCATACTGGCTCTCGGCGGCAAGCGCAGTGGCGCGCATCGTGAGCGCACCCTCCCGGTTGACGGCACCGCTCTCGACCGCAGTACCGGCCTCGGCCAGGACGGGTACCGGCTCGCCGGTGAGGCTCGAGGTATCGAGATGCGACCGGCCTTCGGTGACGACGCCATCGCAGGGAATGATCTCGCCGGGACGGATGAGGAGATGGTCGCCCGGCCGTACGTCCTCTACGGGCACATCCTCTACGATGCCCGTCACCCGGTGCGCGGTGCGCGGTGCGGCTGCTTCGAGATCCCGCACGGCGCGGGACGCGCGTCCTTCCGCGTACCGCTCGAGCGCCTCGCCGCCGGTCAGCATGACCACGACCACCAGGCCGGGGATCGGCTCCCCCAGCAGGATGGCCGTGACGATGGCAAGGCTGGCGACCAGGTCGGCGGCGAAGCGGCCCTGCAGCATGCCGCGCACGGTGCGCCACACCAGCGGCGCACCGACAATGATGAGCGCCGCAGTCAGGAGGACGCGGACGCTGGGCATCGTCAGCTCGCCGAAGCCGCTTCCGGTCGCCGCAGCATGAAGCCAACCCCACGCACGGTGCTGATCATCGAGCCTCCGGCGGTATCGTGGAGCTTGCGCCGCAGGTTGCCGACGTGCACGTCCACCACGTTGCTCTCGGGGTCGAAATGCATGTCCCACACTTTCTCGAGCAGGGTGGTGCGGCGCACCACTTCATCCGGGTGCAGCATGAAGTACTCGAGGAGCTGGAATTCCTTGGGTGTGAGGTTGAGCCGCTTGCCATTGAAGGTGGCCTCGTGGCGAAGGCGGTCCACCACCACGGCACCGACCTTGAGGTTCTCCACCCGCGCCGAGCCGCCTCGCCGGTGCAGGGCGCGGATGCGGGCGAGCAGCTCCTCGAACTGGAACGGCTTGGCCAGGTAATCGTCGGCGCCGGCGTCGAGCCCGCGCACCACGTCCTCCGACGCGTCACGCGAGGTGAGCATCAGGATCGGTGTGGTCCGCCCTTCACGCCGGAGCTCGGTGGCAATCTGGAAGCCATTTTTCTTGGGCAGGACCACGTCAAGCAGGATCACGTCGTAGTCGTAGACGTGCGCCAGCATGGTGGCTTCGTCGCCATCGGGAGCGACGTCCACCACGTGCCCCTCTTCCTTGAGGCCCTGCTCGATGAACCCAGCCACTTTCCGGTCGTCTTCCACCACGAGGATTTTCATTGCGTTCGCTCCATCAGGGCTCCGGTACTTCACGCTGAGCGCTCAGCTCACGACCGGCAATCTCGCCGTCGGGCCATGAACCGTGGACCAACTGATTATGAAGAAGCCTTCACGATTGCGCGACGGGCAGTTCCAGCAGGAATCGTCCCCCCTCGCCGGGGCGGGGTACCACCGTGAGCTCGCCGCCCAGCAGCCGGGCCAGCCGGCGTGACAGCGGCAACCCCAGCCCGACACCCTGGGTCTCCTCCCCGGGTCGCGTCACATAGATGTCGAAGATCGTCTCGGCGTTCTCCGGCAGCACGCCCGGCCCGTCGTCATCCACCGTGATGACGATCCTCCCCTGGGTCTCGTCGAGCGCGCTGTGGACGGTGACCTGCCCCTTGTCCCGGGCGTGCCGGATCCCATTGGCCAGCAGGTTCACCAGGATCTGCTCCACGCGGGTGGCGTCGGTCGCTGAGGGAGGCACACCCGAAGTCAGGTCGAGCACCACGTGCACCTTCTTCTGCCGGGCCGCGGGCGTGACTCGGCCGACTGCCCCGCGGATGATGGGCGCGAGCTCGACGCTGCGGATCGTGACCTTGAGTCGGTCCTCGTCGAGACGGCTCAGGTCCAGCAGGTCGTTGATGAGGCTCACTGCCTGCTGCGCGGAATCGAGCACCTCGAATGCGGCAGAGGGCACCGTCGCCGGATCCTTCTTGCGCACCAGCATCTCGGACCACCCGTAGACAGCGGCGAGCGCGTTCCGCAGCTCGTGGTTGACCATCGCGAAGAAGCGCTCACGCGACCGCTGCAGCTGCTGCACTTCTTCCAGCAGGCGGGCGCTCTCCTCGTGCAGGCTGGCATTCTCGATCGCGGCCGCCGTCTGGGCAGCAAGGAGCTTGGCGATCCGCTCGTCCATGTCGGTGAACTCGGGCGCGCCGATCTTCTCGGTGAGATAGAGGTCGCCCAGGGTGCCTCGGCGCCCTACCACCGGCACGCCGAGAAACGAGTGCATGGGAGGATGGTTGGGCGGAAAGCCAGCCGATTCGGGGTGCCGGGTGAGGTCGGGGAGCCGGATGACCCGCCCCTCCCGGATCACCAGCCCGAGGATGCCGTGCCCCTTGGGAGGGTCGCCGAGCCGGGCTCGTTCCTCGGGCGAGATGCCATAGGTGGTGAAGCTCTCGAGCAGCCGTCCGTCGGGCCCCAGGACACCGATCGCTGCGTAGCGCGCGCCGATGATGGAGGCGGCGATCTCGGCCACGTGCTCCAGCACCCCTTCCAGGGACAGCTCGGAGGTGAGCAGTGTGCCGGCGGCGACGAGACGCTCGAGTCGTTCGACGGGTGGTGAGCTGGCTGAGATATCCATGAAAAGCCTTGTGACCGGTTTCACCAAAGTTTAATGCGAAACCGGCTAAACTCCGATCATGTCATACCAGTTCATCATTGCCGCGGTGGATGAGACGGGGGCCGGGCGCCATGTCGCGGCCACCGCGCTCGAACTCGCCAGCCGCGCCGGGTCACGTCTGGGACTGCTGACCAGCATCCCGTCCAGCACGGTGACGCCCGCCCGTGCGGCCTCGGCGCGCACCGTGCTCAGCGACATCGAGCAGTCCCTCACGCGGCAGAGCGGCACGGCGGTGGACGCTACCTGCTGCGTCGTGCGCGGTATTCCCGGCATCGAGGTGCCTCGGCACGCCGAGGAGAATGGCGCCGACCTGATCGTGGTGGGGCACACCCCGCGTACCCAGTCCGCACGGCTCCTGGTGGGCGACACCGCCGACGCCGTCACGCGCCGGGCGCGGGTACCATGCCTGCTGGTGCCGCCCCGGCGCTCGCTCGACGGGCCGGTGGTCGTGGCCCTGGATGGAACCCGGCACTCGACGGCGGTACTCGAGGCAGGATGCCGGCTGGCCGTGGCGCTGGGCCAGCCGGTACACGCCGTGACGGTCGAGATCACGCGGCCGGACGAGGCGGCAAGATCCCTGGTGGTACCACCGATGGCGCGCAGCGTCAGGCTCGAGGACGTTATCGCCAGCGTGGCGCAGCGGTTCGACCTGTCCGTCCCACTGGAAGTGCGACGCGGCGACGTGGTCGAGGAAATCCTCGCCGCTGCAGACGAACACGATGCCCACACGCTGGTGCTGGGATTCCATCGCGGGGGTCCGGCCGGAGTAATGGAAGGGGGCAGCATCGGCCGCCGGCTGGTGCATGGCAGTGGTTCGGCGGTGCTGACGGTCCCTATCTGACCCGTGAAGAAGGCTTCATGACGGCTTCAGGCCCGCGCCATATGGCGCGGGCCATTCTTTATCCCGTCACTTACGCAACTCAAATCACGGAGACTCGACGTGCGCCACCATCTGCTCCTCCTCTCGACCGTGCTCCTTGCTGCCTGCGGAGGCAACGGTGGCGACTCCGGCGCGGACGACGGCGCGGCGACCGCAGCCGGCGCCGGCGAGCTGACGCCGTTCCAGGTGAAGAACGGCATCGGGCCGGTGACCGACGAAGTGACCCTCGGCGCCCTCGACAAGGAGCTGGCGGAGAAGGGGGAGGACGTCTTCGAACTCAAGTGCGCCAGCTGCCACAAGCTGGACCAGCGTTACGTGGGCCCGCCGCTCGGTGACGTGCTCACCCGCCGGACGCCCGCCTACGTGATGAACATGATCCTTGCGCCCGACACCATGTACACGCGGCATCCGGAAGCGCGCGCCCTGCTCGCGCAGTACGCCACCCAGATGCCCAACCTCCATCTCACGAGGGACGAAGCGCGCAGCATTGTCGAATACATCAGGGAAGAGGCCGAGGATCACCACTGATCCCGGCCCGTGGCATCACATCGGCGGCCTGGCCGCAGGAGGCGGTACATGAAGTGGGAACGGGGCAGTATGTGGCGCGTGAGTAGCGCCGTCCTGGCGGGGCTGACGCTGGCCGCATGCGGCCGGCCCTCTGCCCGGCTGGGCGACACTGCGGCCGATGCGGCGCAACGGGTGTATGTCGCGCCTGGCCAGTATGACGAATTCTACGCCTTCTTCTCCGGTGGGTTCGACGGGCAGGTGGGCGTCTACGGCCTGCCATCGGGCCGCCTGCTCCGGCATGTGCCGGTCTTCTCGCAGAACCCCGAGAACGGCTGGGGCTACACCGAGCAGACCAAGGCCATGATGAACACCAGCTTCGGCTTCGTGCCGTGGGATGATGCCCACCATCCCCAGCTCTCCCAGACCGACGGCGTGCCGGATGGCCGCTGGCTCTTCATCAACGGCAACAACACGCCGCGCATCGCCCGGCTGGACCTGACCCGGTTCGAGACCGAGGAAATTCTCGAGATCCCGAATTCCGCCGGCAACCATGCGTCGCCCTTCGTCACGCCGGACAACCGCTATGTGGTGGCGGCCACGCGCTTCAGCGTGCCCACGCCCCAGCGTGACGTGGCCATTGCGGACTACAAAAAGGACTTTGCCGGCCTGCTGACCTTCGCGCTGGTGGACAGCGTGACTGGTCACATGACCATCGCGTTCCAGATCCGGATGCCTGGCTTCGATTACGACCTGTCCCACGCCGGCAAGGGCCCGAGCGACGGCTGGTCCTTCTTCACGTCCTACAACAGCGAGCAGGCCAATGAGCTGAAGGAAGTGAACGCCTCGCAGAACGACAAGGACTACATCGCGGCGGTGAACTGGAAGCGCGCCGAGCAGTGCGTGGCCGATGGAAAGGCCAGGAGCGAGCCGGCACGGTACGCCCACAACACAATGGGCGACGATGGCATTGCCCGCACCGAGTGGGGCACGTCGGTCCAGGTGCTCCAGCCGGCCGATTGCCCGGAGCTGGTGTACTTCCTCCCCACGCCCAAGTCACCGCACGGCGTGGACGTTGATCCGTCGGGCGAGTTCATCGTCTCGGGCGGCAAGCTCGCGACTGTGATTCCGGTGCATTCGTTCAGCAAGATGGAACAGGCCATCCAGGCGAAGGCGTTCGATGGTGACGTGAACGGCATCCCGGTCCTCAAGTACGACGCGATCAAGGCCTGCGAGGTCCAGAACCCCGGGCTCGGACCGTTGCACAACGAGTTCGATGACAAGGGCAACGCCTACAGCTCGCTTTTCATCAGTTCCGAGATCGTCAAGTGGCGGGTCAAGGACTGCCAGGTGCTCGACCGCGCGCCGGTGTACTACTCGATCGGTCACCTGATGGTGCCGGGCGGCGATAGCCGCAAGCCCTTCGGCAAGTATGTAGTGGCGCTCAACAAGATCACCAAGGACCGCTACCTGCCCACCGGGCCCGAGCTGGCCCAGTCGGCCCAGCTGTTCGACATCTCGGGCGACAAGATGAAGCTGCTGCTCGACTTCCCGACCATCGGCGAGCCGC
>DAIMFY010000040.1:0-11550 GCA_036724295.1 Gemmatimonadales bacterium
CGCTAATGTAAAATCACGCCAGCGTTTGCGAAAGACTGTCAGGATGCCAACAGTGGCAGGAATAATGACACTATGTCGTGAGCAGCGTCGGGACGACCACGTGCCCGCGCCACCTCGGCCATCCGCCGTCGTCGCACGTCATCACCCAGCAAGGGCGCAAGCGCCGGCCCCAGCCCCTCCGCCTCCATCGTGGACTGCAATAACATGCACGCGGCGCCGGCGGCTTCCAGCACCCGCGCGTTGTGGGTCTGGTGATCCGACGCGGCCGTCGGCAGCGGGATCAGGATCGCTGGCAGCCCCCAGGCACACAGCTCTGCCACTGTCATCATGCCGGCGCGCGAGATGACCAGATCCGTGACAGCGTAGGCGTCCGCCATGGGATCCTGGAAGTCACGCACGACCACCCCGTCCCGTCCACCCAGCGACGAGAATTCCGCGTACGTAGCCCGGCCTGCCAGCCACAGGACCTGCCAACGCCGTTCAGCCTCGGTCCGTCGCGCCAGCCAGTCGGCCACTGCCCGGTTGATGGCGAGCGACCCCTGGCTGCCGCCGGTGACGAGCAGGACTGGGCGGGATGGGTCGAGGCCCAGGCGAGCCATCGCCGAGTCGCGACGACCCGGATCAGGCGGCGTGATCGGATTGCCAGTGTCGAAGAACTGGGTGGTTGATCCCGCCCGCAGGAGGTCCCTGGCTTCTGGAACACCCAGATAGACGTGCCGGACCCGGCGGGAGAGGATCCGGCTGGCTACGCCCGGAAAGGCGTTCTGCTCCTGGATAGCCGTGGGCAGCCCATGGCGCGATGCCCACCAGACCACGGGCCCCGAGGCGTAGCCGCCCGTGCCGAGCACCGCGACGGGCCGCTCCTCGCGAAACAATTCGCGCAGCCGCCCAGTGAGGCGACCAAGCACCAGCGGCCAGCGAGCGTTGCGCCACCAGGTGCGCCGGTAGATCGGCTCCATCGGAAGTAGTGCATGTCGAAAATCACGGGTGGGGAGCACCTGCGCCTCGACGCCGCGTTCGGCGCCAACCAGGAAGGGCTCGATGTCCGGACTTGCGGCCTGGAGTTCGGTGGCCAGTGCGAGCGCTGGCATGAGATGCCCGCCGGTGCCGCCTCCGGCGATGAACACTACCCGGCGCGGGCTCACCCCTCTGCCCGCCGCTCCGGCTCCGGATGGCGCCGCACCCGGGCGCGGCCTCGCTGCCGCCCGATGTTGAGCAGGATCCCCACGCTCGCAAGCGCGATCACCTGGCTGGTACGGCCGTAGGACATGAACGGCAGGGTCAGGCCGGTGGTGGGCATCATGCCCAGGTTCACGGCCATGTGCATGAAGGCGGTCACGCCCACGGTGGCCGTCAGGCCGATCGCGAGGAACTGACCGAAGGCGTCCTGCGCAGTACGCGCTATGCGGAATCCGAGCCAGCAGAAGGTGGCGTAGAGGCTGACGACCACGATTACTCCGAGGAAGCCCCATTCCTCGCCGATATGGCTGAAGAGAAAATCGGAGTACGCGTACGGCAGGTAACCCATCTTCTGCGAGCCGTGCCCCAGGCCCACTCCAAAGAACTGGCCGGAGCCGAAGCCGACGATCGACTGCTGGATCTGGAAGCCGGCATCGCTGGCGCCCCCGCCGTGCAGGTATGTCTGCAACCGGGCGATTCGATACGGTGCGGCCTGGATCCGGTCGTACGCCAGCAGCACGCCACCCACCAGGAGCAGCATGAAGTGGCCCACGCGCGCCCCGGCGGCGAACACGACGATACCACCGAGCAGGGTGATGAGCGTCGCCATGGAGAGGTTGGGTTCCAGCAGGATGAGGAGGAAGACGGCACCGAGAATGACCACGAACGGCAGGATGCCGTTCCGGAACTTGCGAAGCTGGTCGCCCTTCTTGGTGACCAGCATGGCGCACCAGATCACCACCACCAGCCGGGCCACCTCTGACGGCTGCACGCTGAGCGGCCCGAGTTGCAGCCAGCGCCGTGCCCCGTTCCGGGTCGGTGCGATTGCCTCGGTGCCGGGCAGCACCGTGACGACAAGCAGGCAGATGGTCACCAGCAGCAGTGGCCAGGCCATCCGTCGCCAGATATCGTAATCGAGCCGGGAAAAGACGATCAGCAGGATGCCGCCGATCACCGCGCCGGAGAGCTGCACCAGCGCATACTTGTACTCCACAACCCGTCCACCGTGCAGCGGCACCAGGCTTGACGCGCCATATACTCCCACGATGCCGAACACCACCAGCGTCAGGACAACGACCGCCAGCAGTCGCGTTTCCCAGCGCAGTTCACCCGGGTGCCGGATCGCGAGCGGCTTCACAGCGCCTGCACCCAGGAGCGGAAGGTTTCGCCGCGCTGTTCGTAGTTGTCGAACATGTCATAGCTGGAACAGGCTGGCGACAGCAGGACAGCATCGCCCGGCCGGGCCGCGTCCCGCGCCCGGCCGAGGACATCGTCGAAGGTGCCGCCTCGCACCACGGAAACGGCGTCCTTGAGATCTGCCTCGACCTTGTCGCCGGCCTCGCCGTACGCCACCACCAGGCGACAGCGCTCCCCAAGCAGCGGTGCGAGCCGGGTGTACGGCTCTCCCTTGTGCCGGCCGCCCAGCAAGAGCACGAACGGCCGCTCCAGCGCGCGGATCGCCACCTCGGTGGACGTGACATTCGTGGACTTGGAGTCGTTGATCCAGAGAACACCGTTTACTTCGCGGATCGGCTCGACCCGGTGCGCAATGGCATGGAACCGTCGCAACCCCTCGGCGATGGCCGCGAGACCGGCCCCGGCCGCGCGCGAGGCGAGTGCCGCAGCCAGCGCGTTCGCCACGTTGTGGTCGCCCAGCAGCGGCAGCTCGGCGCGGGCCATGAGCATGGTATCGCCCAGCATCAGCGTGTCCGCGGCGCGGTCATACCAGCCGTCCGCGCGCTCCTGGAGCGAAAATCCCAACTGCTGGCCGGGAACATCCTTCACCAGCGCGCTCACAGCCCGGTCGTCGGCGTTCACCACCGAAATGGAGCCGCTGGTGGCATTGCGGAAGAGCAGCGCCTTGTCACCGTAATACTCCTCCAGGGAGGCGTAGCGGTCCAGGTGATTGGGCGCCAAGTTGGTCAGGATGCCCACAGCGGGATCGACGTGAGGCATGTCGTGCAACTGGAAACTGGAAAGTTCCAGCGCGAGCCAGTCGGGCGGTGTGGCACGCCGGGCGATTTCGCAGACCGCCGTGCCGATATTGCCCCCGGTCTCGACACGGAGTCCGGCGGTCCGCAGGATCAGCCCGACCAGCGAGGTGGTGGTTGTCTTGCCATTGGTTCCGGTAATGCCCACGTACCTGGTATGCGGCAGCTCGGTGAGCCCCAGGTCGGCCTCGGCGTAGACCGGTATCCCGGCGTCGCGCGCTGCCTGTAGCGGCGGTACTCCGGGCGGCACCCCCGGGGCCACGATGGCCGCCACCGCCGATCGAATTCGCTCGAGGTCGTGGCCACCCAGTTCCACCGCGGCACCGGCGGCACGCAACGACTCCGCCCACTGCTCATGGCGCGCCGACGCGCCCGAATCGCTGGCGTAGACCCGCACGCCCCGCTCGGAGAGCAGCAGCCCAGCGGCGAGCCCGCTCTTGCCCAGTCCGATGACGGCCACTTCCCTGCCGGGCGCCTTCCATGCGTCGAGCATCAGCGGACCTTCAGCGTAGCGAAGGCGAGCAGGGCGCAGATCACACCCAGGATATAGAACCGGGTCACGACCGTTGTCTCGGCCCAGCCCAGCTTCTCGAAGTGGTGATGCAGCGGCGCCATCCGGAACACCCGGTGTGAGTCGGCATATTCCTTCCCGCGGGTCCGCTTGTGCCACTTGTAGACCGATGTCTGCATCAGCACCGAAACCGCCTCTGAAGCGAACACGCCGCCGATGATGAGCAGCAGGAACTCCGCCTTGAGCAGGATCGCCACCGTTCCCAGTGCGCCCCCGATCGCCAGGCTTCCAGTATCTCCCATGAACACCTGCGCCGGGTGGGCGTTGAACCAGAGGAACCCGAGGCAGGCACCCATGAGCGAGGCACAGAAGATGGAGAGCTCACCCGCACCGTTGAAGTGGTAGAGGAACAGGTAGGAGGTGAGATCGGTGCGGGCCAGGATATAGGCAAAAACGGCAAAGCCGAGCGACGCGATGGCCGAGAGTCCGGTGGCGAGGCCGTCGAGCCCATCGGTCAGGTTCACCGCATTGCTGCTGCCGGTAATCACGACGGTAACGAAGAGCACGTAGATGAGCGGCGCAAAATTCACTACGGCATACTTGAAGAAAGGCAGGGTGGTGGCAGTTGACGGCAGCACCTCCGGAGACACCACCGGGCGGAGGAGCAGCAGGAGGCCGAGGAGAATTCCGAATCCCACCTGCCCCGCCAGCTTCCAGCGCGCCACCAGGCCGCGCGACTTGCCCTGGACGATCTTGAGGTAGTCATCGAGAAAGCCGATCGCGCCCATCCAGAGCAATGACAGCAGCGCCACCAGCACAAAACGGTTATCGAGCTGGGCCCAGAGCAGTGTGGGCACGACAGTGGCGAGCAGGATGATGACGCCGCCCATCGTCGGCGTGCCGCGCTTGCTCTGGTGGCTGGCTGGTCCCTCCGCGCGAATTACCTGCCCGACGCGTCGCTCGCGCAGCCGCCGGATGACGGCCGGCCCGATCACGAATGCGATCAGCAGGGCCGTAACCACGGCGCCCGCTGCCCGGAAGCTGATGTAGTTGAAAAGATTGAACAGGATGTGCGTCTTGCCGAGCGGTGCCAGCAGGTAGTAGAGCATCAGGCCTCGCCGGCAGACGCGGTACGCGTGGTGAGGAGAGGAAGTATACGTTCAAGCGCCACGCCGCGGGACGCCTTGAGCACCAGCAGCTCCGAGCCGGTGAGCCGTTCGGCCAGCAGTGGCGCAAGCGCCAGCGGCTCCGGCGCCGTCAGCAGGCGCTCGCCCAGTGCGTCGCGATACGGCTCCAGCGCCGGCACGAATGCTCCGACCGCGGCCAGCAGGTCGGCCTTCAGGAGCACCAGTTGTTCGGCCACCTGCGCATGCAGGCGGTCTGACTCCGCGCCCAGTTCTCGCATCGTTCCCGCCACGAACACCAGCCTGCGGCCCTGGCGCATCGCCTTGGCCGTTGCGATCGCGGAAGCGAAGGATTGCGGGTTGGCATTGTAGCAGTCGTTCAGGATGGTCAGTCCGCCGGCCCGGATTACCTCGCTGCGGCCGCCCGGCAATTGTAACGCTTCCAGCGCCCTCGCAGACGCCGGCAGATCGAGCCCGAGCTCCTCCGCTACCGCCCAGGCCAGCATGGCGTTGCTGGCCAGGTGCCGGCCCGGCAGTGGCAAGTGAATACGTTCGCTTCCCGCCGTGAACGACGCCCTGCCCGCGCCATCGATTTCGACATCGCGCGCCTTGCGCTCCGCATTCTGTGCTCCCGCTGTCACTTCGCGCCGGGCGAGGTGCCGGGCGCGTTCGGCGAGCGCCGGCGGCTCGTTGCCGACGATAGCCAGCGGGACATCTCGCACCAGGGCAAGTTTTTCGTTCATCACTCCTTCGAGTGAGCCGAAGCCCTCCAGGTGTCCTTCGGCCACATTGGTCACGATAGCGATCGTCGGCTCGATGATCTCGCGGTAGCGTGCGATTTCGCCGGGGAGGTTGGCGCCAGCCTCGATCACCAGCGCTTCCGTATCGTCCGGTGCCTCGAGAATCGTGAGCGGCACGCCGACAAGATTGTTGTAGTTGAGGCGTGTGGCGTGGGTACGGAAACGGGTCCGCAATACCGCAGCCACCATCTCCTTGGTGCTGGTCTTGCCGTTGGTGCCAGTGATGGCAATGACTGGCCCCGAGACCTCTTTCCGCCGAGCGTGCGCCAGGTCGCCGTACGCCCGGAGCGTGTCGTCCACTTGAATGAGGGCGAGGCCCTCCACCGCCGGTGTACCGTGCCGGACAATGGCGGCGCGGGCGCCTGCTGCGCGCGCCGCCTGGAGGTGGTCGTGCCCGTCGTATCGCTCACCCGCCAGCGCGACGAAAAGCGCGCCCGTCTCCAGGCTGCGTGTGTCGGTCGAGATTGCCGGGTACACCTCGTCGGATGCAGCGGCCGGCAACCCCAGCGCGGCACGCACCGACCCCGCGGTCCACCGCATCAGGCCCCCGTGAGTTCGCGCAGGATTTCGCGCTCGTCAAAGGGAAACTTCTCGGTGCCCACCACCTGGTAGGTCTCGTGGCCCTTGCCCGCGAGCAGTACGGTGTCACCTGGACGCGCGGCATCGAGCGCCTCGCGGATGGCCTCCCGGCGGTCGGCAATCCGCCGCCTCGGCACCGAGCCCATGCCGGCCACGATGTCATCGATGATCGCCTCGGGATCTTCGGTGCGCGGATTATCGCTGGTCACGATCGGCAGGTCGGACTGCTCCGCGGCAATGCGGCCCATGATGGGGCGCTTGCCCTTGTCCCGATCGCCCCCACAACCAAACACCACGATCAGGCGGCCACTGGTGAGCGGCCGAAGCGCCGCCAGCGCGCGCTCCAGCGAGTCCGGGGTGTGCGCGTAGTCGCGCAGCACCACGTAGGGCGATTCCGCGAGCCGCTCCATCCGGCCCGGCACCTGGGGAGCCGAGTTGAGCCGGGCAGCGACGGTCTCGATGGGCAGGCCCAGCGCCAGCGCGCAGGCCGCCGCCCCGAGCGCGTTCGACAGGTTGAAATCCCCCAGCAGTGGGAGGGTGATGTCGGCGCGGCCGAAGACACCCTCGAGACGGAACCGGCACCCGGCAGCGTCGAGCGAGATTCCCGTGGCGTGAACGTCGCCGGCCGCGTGCCGCCCGAAGGTGATGCGACGGACATCGCGCCGCATCGAGCGCCACGCCGGATCCTCCGCGTTGATGACGGCGACGCCGTCACTGCTCAGCAGCGTCGCCAGCCGGAGCTTTGACGCCAGGTACGCCTCCATCGTGCCATGATAGTCGAGATGGTCGCGCGTCAGGTTGGTGAAAATCCCGGCGCGGAAGGTGAGCCCGTCAAGCCGCCCCTGCTGGAGCGAGTGGCTCGACGTCTCCATCGCCACGGTGCGGCAGCCCCGGTCGCGCAGTGCCGCGAGCGTGGCCTGCATGTCCACCGGGCCCGGCGTCGTGAGCGAGCCGGCGGTCGAGGGCACCGCCTTACCATGGCCGTCAAACGCGCCAAGGGTCCCGATGCTCCCGGCGCTTGCCCGGTCGTTCATCAGGTGCCGCACAAGGCTCACGGTGGTAGTCTTGCCATTGGTGCCGGTGACGCCGATCAACGTCAACGAGCGGCCCGGGTCGCCATACCAGGCCTGCGCGAGGGCCACGGCTGCGAGGCGACCATTGGTCACGACCACGTGCGGCACGCCGGCCTCGCTCGCCTGCTCCACCACCACGAGTGCCGCGCCCCGCGCCACTGCATCACCGATGAACTGGTGCCCGTCGGCCTGGCTGCCCCGAATCGCCACGTAGGCGTTGCCGGGCACGACCGAGCGAGAGTCGGCGGTGATACCGGTCAGGGCCGGCAGCTCAGCCGGCCGTTCCACCAGCAGTTCACGGCGGGCCAGCAGGTCCATCAGAAGTCGGGTATCAGTCATGGGCCGCGGCAGTCGCAGTCGAAGAAGTGTGAAGTATGATCGTGCTCCCGGTGCGCGCCGAGCCGCCTGGCGCGGGTGTCATGTCACGCACCGGTCCTGGTGCTCCGTCCAGCTTCACCCGGAATCCGGCGGCAAAGAGTGCAGCCGCCGCGCTCCGGGTATCGCGACCAGTGACATCGGGCACGGTGGCAAGTGCCTGGGCGGTGTCACGCGTGGCGCCAGCGGGCCATGCCACGCGAACGACTTTCGCCTTCGGCTCCGTTGGCTCGGCAGGCGCAGGCGCGGCGCGCGGCGAAGGAACCGCGGAAGGTGCTACCAGTTCATCCAGCTTGAGCGCCTGGTTGCGAGAGGCCAGCGCCTGCTGGAGCATCTCGCTGGTGAGCGGCGCCGCAGTCTGGGACGCGTAATACACCCCGTGGGGCCGGTCGATCTTGATCACGGCGACGATCTGGGGATTGTCGGCCGGCCAGATCGAGGCGAATGACGCCACGTACTGGCCCGCGTCGTAGCGGCCGCCGCTCGCCACCTTGGCCGTGCCAGTCTTTCCCACCAGCTCGTAATTCTGGATCTGTGCCCGTTCGCCCGTGCCGCCGGTGCTCACGGCGCGCTTGAGGTAGCCACGCAACGTGGCGGCAATCTCCTCCGGGAGGACCCGGCGCACCGGTTCCGGCTCATGCTGGTACAGAACAGTGCCGTCAGGCGCCAAGATCTGCTTGACCAGCGCCGGCGTGTAGAGCACCCCACCGTTGGCGATCACGGCATACGCCGCCGCGAGCTGCACGGCCGTCACCGAGAGCCCGTAGCCGCGGGACAGGCTCTCCAGGGTGTAATCCCTGGTCCATTCCCCCGGCACCGGCCGGGGCAGGCTCCCGCGCGACTCGGAAGGAAAGCCGACGCCGGTGTACGCCCCAAAGCCGAAGGCGCGGAGTGTTTCGTAGAGCTGCGCTGGCGTTAGCCGACGGGCGAACTTGGCCATCGCGATGTTGCTGGATACCTCAATCGCTTCCGCCAGCGTCAGCGTGCCCGCCACCCGGTGGTCGTCGTGAATATGATAGGGCCGTCCGTAGGTCGTGGGCACCGTCCAGTCGCCATTCTCCCCGGTCACGGTGTCGGTACTGTCCACCGCGTGATGAAGCAGCAGCGCGGCCGCGGTAAACAGCTTTGCGGTCGAACCAGGCTCATACGGTGTGGTGAAGGCCGAGGCACTGGATCGCTCGCCTTCGACCCGTGAGGCCACCGCGAGCAGTTCGCCGGTCGAGGGGTCGAGGAAGACGGCGTCGCCGCTGCGGGCGCCGGAACTGTCGAGTGCCTCGTCCAGGGCGCGCTCGGCGATCTCCTGCAGCCGTGCATCGATGGTCAGCACCACGCTGCTGCCCGCCACCGGCTCGCGTACCAGCCTGGACGGCGAGTCAAAGCGCCGTCCAAGGTGATCGCGAAGCTGCACGGTCTCGCCGGGGACGCCGGTGAGCAGTGAGTCGAGCGCACTCTCCAGCCCCGAGGCACCGACCGCCGTATCCGGTTCCAATATTCCTACGGTGCGGTCGGCGAGATCGCCCATGGGATGGATGCGGCGGAGGAACGGCTCCAGATGCACGCCGTCGAGCGAGCGGATGGACTGGACATCGAGCGCAGTGTACGGCCCGAAGAAGTAAACCGACCGGGCGCCGGAGCCCAGGCGCGCGGCGATGTCCCGGCTGCTTTCACCCAGCGCCCGCGCCACCTTGCGTGCCAGCGCGGCACGGTCGGTCACCTGCTCCGGCGCCAGCGAGACATGGTATGCCTCCTGGGTCTCGGCCAGCGGGAAGAAGCCGCGGTCGTAGATGGTACCGCGCCGCGCCGGCAGCACTTCGGTGACCGTGCGGACGCGCTGCGCGCGCTCCGAGTAATCTGACCCCTCGACCAGCTGCAGCTGCGCGGCGCGACCAAGTACGGCCACGATGCCCAGCATCAGGCAGAACCGGATGAAGCCGAGGCGAGCTTCGGCCTTGGCCACGTCAGTGCGCTCCCGTCACGGCGGGCGCGGGAATGATGGTCACCTCCGACCCGTTGGCCACCCGCATGCCCATCGCTTCCGCCTTCCGGCTGATCACTTCCCTGCTCGACGCTTCGCGCACGGCCCGCGTCAGCTCGGCCATCTCGGCCTCGAGCACGCGCCGCTGTTCGCGCGCCTCCTGCAGCTTGCCGGCAAGGAGATGGGCCCTCGTCTGGCGGGAGATCACGACCGTGGCCACCACCAGGAAGGCGACCAGCCACAGGATGAGCCAGTGGCGCCCCTTAAGCGTCATCGTTCACGCGAAAGACGCGAAGGCGCGCGCTGCGCGCCCGCGGGTTCCTGGCAATCTCGGCATCATCAGACACAATGGGCTTGTGTGGTTCGGTGTGTCCCGCCGGCTGCCGCCCACAGGTGCAGACGGGTTGGCGGGGAGGACAGACGCAGCCGCGCTCCCAGTCCCGGAAGGTATGCTTGACCAGCCGGTCCTCGCCTGAATGATAGCTGATGACGGCCAGCGCGCCGCCTGCCGAAAGCGCGTCGCGGAATGCGGGAAGAGCCACCTCGAGACCAGCGAGCTCGTCATTGGTCGCGATCCGGACCGCCTGGAAGAGGCGGGCGAATTCGGCCGGCCCGGCTCTCGGGCCGAGCACCGCCCGGATGGCGTTGACCAGATCGTCGCTTATGGCGAGTGGCGCCCGCTGGCGCCGCCGGATGATCTCGCGCGCCAGCGCGCGAGCCCGGCGCTCGTCGCCGTAGTCGCGAAACAAGCGATCGAGGTCCGCTTCGCTGGCGTCCGCCAGCAGGTCCGCCGCCGTCGGCCCGGTATCGCCCATCCGCATGTCGAGCGGGGCACCCGGCCGGAAGCTGAAGCCGCGGGCATCGTCATCGAGCTGGCGGGAGGACACGCCGAGATCCAGCAGAATGAAGTCGGGTGCAAAGCGCTCGACGGCCGCCAGCGCCTCATCGGAGGCATAGGCGGCGCAGAGGTAGGTGATCTCGCGAGCCCCGAGACGCTCGCGGGCGCGGGCGATGGCCGATGGGTCTCGGTCTATTCCAAGCACCTTGGCGCCGGCGTCCCGCAGCGCCTCCGCGTGACCACCGTCGCCGAGGGTGCCGTCCACGGCGCGGCCTGCGCCGCGGGCGGCGGCCAGGACGGGGCCGAGGAGAACGGGGCTGTGAAAGGCGAACGTCATGGCGTTGGGATCCAAAAACAACACCCCGTCCTCATGATGGGAACGGGGTGTTGCGCTCACTAGCGCGAGCGGGGCTGACGGGGCTCGAACCCGCGACCTCCGCAGTGACAGTGCGGCACTCTAACCAAGCTGAGCTACAGCCCCCGGTGCAGAGCGCCGCAATGTAACTGGCGAGCGGGCCGGACGGTAGGGCCGGCTGCTACTTGCAGTAGGCCTTTACCATGGACGCCGTCCGCTGCTGGTACTGGGTGACCCCATCCAGCAGCTTCTTGGCGTTCTCCGGCTGATAGGTCTGCCCCTTCACCAGCGCCGCATTGGCCTCCACCAGCAGCGCATCCATCTTCCGGGCGCCCTCGCAGGACTTGGCGGATTCCGTCGCCTTGTCCATCGCACCGACAATCTGCAGGTTCGAGAATCCGAGCAGATAGTTCATGGTCGGCGTGAAGGTGGCATTCGGAGCCAGTGCCACACCCTGGCGAAGCATGACGGCCGCGGTATCGAAATTGGGCGGCGTCGCCCGCAATAACGGCACCGCCGCATTCACGAGAATGCCTGCCGCCTGCGCCTTGCTGTTTTCGTCGCCGTGCTGTTCCACGAATGTCAGGAACTCCACCGCGTCCGGATACCGATTTGCCTTGATCAGGGCCTGCGCCGCGGCCAGTGCCGGCGTCACGTCGCTGGTGTCTGCGGCGAGCAGCTTGCGGGTGATCACCAGGCTGCTGTCCACCTGCCCCGAGAACGAGTACGCCTTGTTCACGTTCTTGAGCA
>DAIMFY010000041.1:0-11302 GCA_036724295.1 Gemmatimonadales bacterium
ACAGTCCTGACGATCGGCCTTCCGCCCGGAGGCGGACGAGCTACTCCCCTTCGATTCGACGAAATATAAATGCGTCCAGCGCCATGCGCTATGCGCCGGACGCCGGACGCCGGACGCCGAATGTCAGACGCCCAAGCGCATCACCGCACGACCAAGGTTCTCCCGGGCCGCTATTTCGCACCGCTTGCGGAACACCGCCGTCTGGTAAATGAACGTGCGATCGAGAAATCCCTGCAATATGCGGGTGCGCGCTGCGCGATAGGCCGGCTCAGGGACGAAGGCGTACTCCTCACGAATGGCGGCGTCATACGCATCAAAGGTGATGGCGGGCGCCGCCAGTATCGCCAGGTCGGCATCCGCCACGTACGCTCCATCTGGCGACGTTGCCGGCTCGGTGTGGCGCGTGTCCAGGATCATTTCATGAACACGCGCGACTGCCTCCACGGGCGCATGTGCAGCCAGCAGCTGCCTCGCCGCCAGCTCCGCGCTGCGGAACTCGTTGTCATCCCGGGCAGGATCGTAGACCGCATCGTGGTACCAGACGGCGACGGTGGCCTCGTCGGGGTGCTCCAGCAGGCCCACATGCCTGTGCAGGGCCTCGACCACGCGTGTGATGTGCTGCAGGGTGTGATAGTGCCGATGTGGTTCGCGGTAGCGGCCTGTGAGTTCCACCAGCCGGGCAGCGGCGTCACCATTCGCGCCCATGGCTCGCCAGGCGGCCGCGAAGCCCTCACCCAGCGTCTTCAGAATGGCGGCTTGGCGGTCCATGTGTCATCGTCCAGCCGAAGGGCCACGGCAATCGTCCCCGGCGGTGTCTCGTGCTGGCCCTCGGGAATCACAAGCAGGGCGTTCGCCTTGATCATCGAGGTCAGGATGCCCGAGCCCTGTGGTCCCGTCAGCCGCGCTGCCGGCATGCTGTCGTCATCGCTTACCACGGCCCGGAGGAAATGCTGGAGCCTCGGTCGCAGCGCGATTGCCTCGGCTACGCAGACGTCGGTGCCGCGGCGGAACGGCAGCGCATGCCCGCACATCCGGCGGATCGCGGCCCGTGCAAAGAGCTCGAAGGTCACCATGGTGCTGACCGGGTTGCCCGGCAGTCCCAGCCAGGGGATCTCGCCCAGCATGCCGAAGCCTACCGGCGCGCCCGGCCGCATGCGCAGCCGCCAGAACTTGAGATCGGTGCCCAGTGCATCCAGCACGTCGCGCAGGTGATCATGCTCGCCCACGCTGATGCCGGCGCTGGTGATGAGCATGTCGCAATCGAGCGCCGGTGCGAGGTGGGCGCGGATGCTCTCGGGCGTGTCCCGCGCAATGCCAAGATTCACCGGCTCGCCGCCGGCCTGCCGCACCAGCGCCATGAGCGTGTGGGTGTTGCTGCTCGCGACCTTGCGGCCGGAAAGAATCTCCTCCGGCTGGTCCACGTCCGCGATTTCATCGCCGCTGCCGAGGATGGCGACACGCGGCCGGCGGTAGACCAGCGGATGCGCCACCGCCAGCGACGCAAGTACGCCCAGCTCCGCGGCCCCAAGTGCATGGCCCGCCCGCAGCACGGTGTCGCCCGCGCGAATGTCCTCACCCGCCAGGCGGAAGTTGACGCCGGCATCACGGTCATTCGAGATGGCGACGACGTCGGTACCCTGGTCGGTATCTTCCTGCCGGATGACGCCGTCGGCACCGACGGGCAGCGGGGCGCCGGTGAAGATCCTGGTGCACTGGCCCGGCTCGATGGCCCTGGTGGGGAACGCGCCCGCCGGAATCTGCTCCACGACCCGGAGCCGCACCGGATGCTCCGCGCTGGCGCCCCGCACGTCATCAGCGCGCGTCGCGTACCCATCCATGGCCGAGTTGGTGTAGTACGGAATGTTGATGGGACTCACCACATCCTGCGCCAGCACCGAACCAAGGGCGTCGTCGAGCGGGATACGAAGCTCGGGCTGCGGCTCGATGTGCCGCAGGATGAGCATCGCCGCCTCGCGGGCCGAGAGCATCGTTTCGCTCATGGTTCGAGTTCCAGGGCACCGGCCCACGCCGCTTCGGCCGCGTGCCGGGCCCAGGCAGCATCGGCCAGGTTGAAGACGCTGCAGGGCGCTCGCAGCGCCGGGTCATCGGTCGCCACGCCGAGCCAGAGCGAGGGAGTCTCGTGGAGAGTGAAGAGTGGCGGCGAGCTGAGCTCCTTTCGCCATACCTCGATCCGCGGCAGGGAGCTCCGGGAGAAGCCTTCGGCGAGCACGATGTCGGCCTCAGGCATGTAGCGCCGAGCGAGCCCGGCCGGATCGTAGTCATCGGCCGCGCGCTCGAAGAGCACCCTGTAATCCGGCGAGGCGATCAGCGTCCGCTCGGCGCCGCCCTCGTGAAAGTGCCGCCAGGTATCAGTGCCTTCGCGATCGACCAGCGCCGGATGGTGGCCGTGCTTCAGCGTCATTACCCGTCGCCCCATGCGGGCCAGCGCCCGGCAGAGCGCCACCGTGAGCGTCGTCTTGCCGGCGTTCTTCCGCCCTACGATACAGAGAAGCCGCGCTGCCACTGCCGTTCCGCCTGGGCCAGGTCCTCGGCCGTATTGATGTTGAAGAAGAGGAGCTCGGGGTCGCCAGCGCGCGCCACCTGCTCCAGCGGCAGAAGGGCGACCGCGATCCCGGCATGAAAAGCAACGGCGCGACGGTCGCCCCGCTCGAGGGCCCGGCGGATGGCTGGCTCACACGCGGGACCATACGCCGCGCAGAGCGGTTCCATCCCGCGCCGGCTATCACTGGCCGGCAGCACCGCATCGACGCCGCTCACCATCGCGCTGGCCAGCATTTTCACCAGGGCGACGTTGACGAACGGCATGTCCCACGCGACCGCGACGACCGGTGCGGGGGCCTGCGCCACGGCGGCGTGGATGCCACCAAGCGCGCCGTACCCCGGCAGGACATCGGTCTCGATCCGGAGGCCGGTTTTCCAGCTCGCCGCATCGGGATCGTTGGCAATCAGGACCGGTGGCTCGCCCAATGCTTCGCGCATGACGGCGGCCAGGCGATCGACGACCCGCTGACCGCCCACGACCTCGAGCCCCTTGGGCCGCCCGCCGAAGCGTGACGCCGCACCCCCGGCGAGGATGGCGCCGTTGACTGGACGCGGGACGCGAGACGCTGGACGCGGTGCCCGTTGGGGGTCAAGCGGTGAGCTCACGCCACGTCCCGCGTCCAGCGTCCCGAGTCCCGCGTCCTAATACCGTCTCCCATGCCGGCGCTCCAGGACCACATCGAAGCCCACCTCGATCGACATGAGGTGCTTGATCCGGTTTTCTACCATCGGCGGATTGCCGTCCTGGACGGTGGGGCCGGCGACAGTGGGCAGCCGCACCATGTTGTCGCGCACTTCCCAGCGCATCTGATAGCTCGGGGCGAGCTGGGCCGTGAAGCCGAGGCCCAGTCCGCCCGCGAGGTAGAGCTTCGAGCCGCCCTCGTCAGGATAGATGTTGACCTCGACAGGCTCGCTGCCCGCGCCGGCACTGCTGAACGCGCCGCTGGTGAGCAGGACGCTCCTGCTGGCGAGCACAAAGCCAAGACTGCCCCGCACGTACGGGGAGACATGCTTCCGGCTCGCGAAACGGTACATGGCGCCGCCCGCGACCTGCACGGCGGAGGACACGGCCTCGGCCTGGTCGATCGAGCTGCAGGTCTCCGCGTTGCGTGCCGAGTTGGTGGCGAAGGTACGTCCGCACGTGTCATCATAGCCCAGCCCGAGCAGGAACGCCTCGCCGAAAAAGCCGAGATGGTCGCTGTGGAAGAAGATGCCGCGCGCCCCGAGGCTGAAGCTGCTGCGGATGCGACGGGAAATAGTGAGCGAGTCCACCACGGTCTGGCCGCCGAGATTGTCGTACAGCGGCTGCCCCCGCACCCTCCAGAGTGACTGGCCACCCACGAAGCCCGCGGACACGTTGATGATGAGGCGGGCCTGGTCGCGTGTCTGCCCCACGGCGACCGCGGGCGCGGACAGGAGGATGGCCAGCAGCAGGGCCGGACTCTTCATGGGGTTCCCGTCAGTCGATGATGTTCCACGGCCAGGCAGCGATTCTGCACGACGGGGATGCCGGCGGCGTGCAGCGCCCTGGCCGCGAAGTCGTTGCGTACACCTACCTGTAGCCAGACGACCCGGGGACGAATGGCCACACACGGGGCGACCAGCTCCGGAATCGCATCCGGACGACGGAAGACGTCGACGATATCGACTGGGCCGTCGGCCGCTGCGTCCTCCAGCGAACGATACACGCGCTCGCCCAGGGTCTGGTCATCCCGCGGATGGATAGGGGCAATGCGGTAACCCTGCTTCTGCAGGTAGCGGGCGACGCTGTAGGCGGGCCGCCCGGGGTTGTCGCCCAGTCCCACCACGGCAATGCGGCGCGCCGCGGCCAGGATCCGGCGCAGCTCCTCATCGGACGGGCTCACGAAACTCCCTGCGGATGCCAGCGCGGGGTGGCGCTCACGGCGCGGCCGACCAGTGTCATTCCCGAGCGTCGCGCAATTTCCACCGCGAGAGTTGATGGGACCGATGGCGTGGCCACCCATGAGAGTGCCGCGCGCGACGCCTTGTAGGCGAGCTCGGCGGAGATGCGCCCCGTCACCAGGAGGCCAAGTCCGCTGATCGGCTGGTGCGCCAGCAGCGCCGACCCGATGGCCTTGTCCACGGCATTGTGCCGCCCGATGTCCTCGGCGTGGGCAAAAAGCGAGCGGGAGTCGGTCAGCGCCGCCGCGTGGATGCCACCCGTTTCCCGATAACGGTCGCCGCGCTGAAAGAGCTCCTTGAAACGCTGGCGCAGGATCTCGGCGGACGGCGGTTCCCCGCGCGACGGCTGCGGGGCCACGGTGGCGGGGTCGGCGAGGAAGGTGGAGACGGCACCGCAACCGGAGGCGAGCACGGGACGGCGCTGCTCACCCAGCACTGCCTCGACGGATGCGGGCGCAACCGTCGCCCAGAAGCCGAGGTCGCTGGCACAGGGCCGCAGCTGCACCTCGGCGGCGGAGCGGATGTAGCCCTCGCCGTGCAGCCAACCCACCGCGAGTTCTTCCAGCAGGTCGGGGGTGCACATCCAGGTGACCGCCGGTTGCCCGTTGACCTCCAGCCAGACCGGGACCTCCTCCACCACCGCCTCATCGCTGAGACGGCCGCCACGCTTCTCAGGGCGGAAGGGGGCACTCCCGGAGCTCACCGCTCACCACCGGATGAGATACCCGACTCCCACCTGCAGCCACGGCGTGAGGTTCCAGTCGCTGAGGTCGCCATCGGGCCGCACCGCGTTGGAATCCACGGTGCCTGGCTCCTCGACCGGCTCTGCCGCGTAGGTGTTCGGGTAGGTCAGCTTCCAGAAGGCCCCGCGCACTTCGGCGCGCAACAGCAGGTGGCTCGTGAGGAACAGCCGGGTGCCGATCGAGGGAGCAACGTAGAACTTGCTGCCAAACCTGTAGCCGCTGGTGTCGGCCGGCGTGTCCTTTGCGAACGCCATGCCGCCGCTCAACCCCACGAAGGGCGCAAGGCCGTTCCAGGTCTTGCCGCCCGTCAGGTTCAGCTGGATGGTGAGGTCGGCGAACGTCACCTTCTGGTCCACCGGCCCCGTGGTGCGGTTGGCCAGCTTCACGAAGGGATTGACGATGAGCCGGTCCATCGTGCCATGCGCCACCGAGAGACCCAGCTCCATTGTCTGGCTCGAGCGCACGTCATAGCGGCCACCGTAGATCATGCCGTGATGGGGCCCGACACCCAGTGGCCCGCCGCTGCCGCCGATGAACCCGACAAATGGGAGAATGGTGTGTCCGGGCAGGATGTCGTGATAGGGGCTCCGGTCGGGCGGATGGCCGACCTGGGCGGAGGCCGCCGCTGCTGTCGCGGCGAGCAGGAACAACGAAACAGGAAGTGCGCGCATCAGCCCTCGCGGAGGTCGCGGCCCGTCATTTCGGGAGATGGTTCGAGACCCATCAGGTTCAGAATCGTCGGCGCCACGTCGCCAAGCGCGCCGCCGCTGCGGAGCCGCCCGGCGCCGCCACGCACCGACACGAAGGGTACCGGATTGGTGGTGTGGGCGGTATGCGGCCCGCCTGTGCCTGGATCGGTCATCAGCTCCGCGTTGCCATGATCGGCGGTGATGAAGAGAGATGCGCCTGCCGTCTCGGCGCTGGCCAGGATCCGGCCGAGGCACGCGTCGATTGTCTCGACCGCGGTGATGACCGCCTGCATCACGCCGGTGTGCCCCACCATGTCGGCGTTGGCAAAGTTGCAGAGCATGAAGTCGTGGGTCCTGTGCTCCAGAGCGTGGCACAGCGTGTCGGCGATTCCCGCTGCGCTCATCTCTGGCTGGAGATCGTACGTCGCCACCTTGGGTGAGGGGACCAGGATCCGTTCCTCGCCCTTGTAGGGCGTCTCATTCCCGCCATTGAAGAAGTACGTCACATGCGGATACTTCTCGGTCTCGGCGGTACGGAGCTGGGTGCGGCCGTGATCGGCCAGCACTTCCGCCATGATGCGCGCCATGCTGAAGGGCGGAAAGGCCTGCGGGATGGGGAACGTCTGGTTGTACTGCGTCATGGTGACCGCGGCAAGTGCGGGGCGGTCCGGCACCGGAAATCCGCTGAAGCCTTCGATCATCAATGCCGAAACGATCTGGCGCATCCGGTCGCTGCGGAAATTGAAGCAGAGCATGGCGTCGCCATCGCGCATGGGGCAGACGGCGTTGCCGTCGGGGCCCTGCATGACGATCGGCTTCACGAACTCATCGGTGATGCCCTGCTCGTAGCTCTCCTGGACCGCGCGCACCGGGTCGGTCGCCATGCGGCCCTGCCCGTTGACCAGCGCATCGTAGGCCAGCCTGGTCCGGTCCCACCGCTTGTCACGATCCATCGCATAGTAGCGGCCGCACAGCGAGGCCAGCACGACGCGCGGTCCGGCGATGCGCTGCATCTCGTCCAGCAGCCGCTGCACGACGTCGGCGCCAATGGCGGGCAGGGTGTCGCGGCCGTCGAGGAAACCCTGGATGGCAATCTTCGGCGCGCCGAGACGGATGCCCAGCTCGATGCAGGCGAGCAGGTGCGTATCGAGGGCATGCACCCCCCCCGGCCCCAGCAGCCCGACGAGATGGAGCGTGCCTCCGGTCCGGCGGAGATGCTCTCCGAGCGCGAGAAGGGGCTCCAGCCGGAAGAAGCTGCCGTCAGCGATACTCTGTGAAATGCGGACGATGTCCTGGGGCACCACCCGTCCGGCGCCAAGATTGAGGTGCCCCACCTCGCTGTTGCCCATCTGGCCCGCGGGCAGCCCGACGGCCAGCCCGCTCGCGTCCAGCAGAGTCCGCGGAGAACCTTCCCAGAGCTGGTGCCACACGGGTGTGTGAGCGAGCTCGATGGCGTTGCCCTCGCGCTCGGGCCGGTAGCCCCAGCCATCGAGCACGATCAACGCCACAGGGGCCCGCGACTTGGACATGATTCTCCGGGGAATTACAATCACCAACGATGATGAACGCGCCGCAATCTAGTTTCGCACTCCGCCACCTACCAGCCTGCGCGCTGGCGCTGCTCCTCGGGGCCGCGCCGCTCGCGGCCCAGGGTACGGCACACGTTCGCGCCACCGAGATCCGGAAGGCGCCGAGCGGGACGCTGCTCGCCCGCACTACGGCCGCCACCGACCTCGTCGTCACCGGGCGCCGAAGCGGCTGGCGACAGGTGCGGCTCGGGGGGTGGGTCTCCACTTCGCTGCTCAAGCGCGACGCACGCGACGGTTTCGACGTGGTCGTGACCGCCAGCAACGTCCGGCTTCGCTCGGCACCATCCGGAAAGGAACTGGCACAGCTGGAGGAAGGGATGCTCCTCAACCGCCTGGAGACGCGCGGCAGCTGGAGCCGGGTGGAACGGGCGGTGTGGGTGCCGGCGGATGCCGTGGTGGCGACGAAGGCGGTGGCGACGAAGGAGCCAGCGCCGGAAAAGGCCCAGGCCTACCAGCAGACGCCGAGCGGCGGCCCGGTCACCACCTCCTCCACGCCTCCGAAACCCGCAACACAGGAAACAGGACGGCAGATGGCGGCGGCACGGAACACCCCGTTGCTGGCATCGCCCGAAGCGGGACAGTCCGGCACCCTGCGAGCCGGTTCGCCGGTGCGGGTGCTGAGCAGCGCCGGCGTCTGGTCACGCGTCCAGCTGGAAGCGTGGGTCCGGACCGACGATCTCGTCCCGTCGGACAGCGCGGCGCAGGGTGTGACGGCAGCCGAAGTGCGCGCCGATCCTGATCGGTTCGTGGGCAAGGAGGTCGAATGGCGGATCCAGTACATTTCGACCGCCAGCGCCGATGAGCTCCGGCCCGAGATGCCGCCGGGCCAGCCCTACATGCTGGCGCGCGGACCTCTGCCGGAGCCAGGCTTTGTCTATGTGATGCTCTCCCGGGACGATTCTGCGAGGGTCGCCTCGTTGCCGGCGCTGGCCGAGCTCACCATCAGGGCCAGGGTCCGTGCGGCCCGCAGCAGGTTCCTCTCCACCCCGGTCGTCGAACTCCTCTCGATCATCGCCCCCGAAGCTTCTCGCTGATCATGCACCTGATGGCCGCCCTGGGCGACGGCGCCATGTCGGTGCCCCAGATCCTGCTGATGCTGGCGGGGCTGCTGGCAGGCGCCAAGCTCTGCGGCGAGCTGGCCGAGCGCGTAGGCCAGCCGGCCGTACTGGGCGAACTGCTGGCGGGCGTCCTGCTCGGGCCGTCCGTACTCAGCGTGGTGGATCCGGGCTTGCCGATCGTGCACATCATGTCAGAGATCGGCGTCGTGATCCTGCTGTTTGAAATCGGGTTGGAGACCGACCTCAAGCGGCTGCTCTCGCTGGGCGGTACTGCGACCACCGTCGCGCTCGTCGGAGTGGCGCTACCGTTCGGGCTGGGGCTCGCGGCGGAACGGGTGCTGGGCATGGGCCCCTTGCCGGCATTGGTGGCCGCCGCTGCGCTCACTGCGACGTCGGTGGGCATTACGGCGCGGGTGTTGAGCGATCTTGGCCGGCTGCAGGACGAAGAAAGCCAGGTGGTGCTCGGAGCCGCAGTGATCGACGACATCGTCGGGCTCATCATCCTTGCAGTGGTGGCTCGTCTGGTGGCTGGTGAGAGCCTCTCGGTGGCTGGCGTGTCGGTCACCACCCTAACAGCGTTCGGATTCGTGGCGATTGCGCTCATTGTGGGCCGAGCCATCGTGCCACCGCTCTTCCGCCTGCTGGATCGTCATGGCAGCGAGCAGACCCTCGGAATCATGGGCCTGGTGGTCGCCTTCCTCCTGGCGACACTGGCCGACGCGGTGGGCTCGGCGCTGATCATCGGGGCCTTCACCGCTGGGCTGGTGTTCGCGCCTACCGAACATGCCAGGCCGATCGAGCGCAGCGTCGTGCGGCTGGGCCAGTTTTTCGTCCCGATTTTCTTTGTCGCCGTGGGCGCTGCGGTAGATGTGCGCACCTTTCTGGATGGCCGAACCCTGGTCGTCGGCGGGGTGCTCATCGTGGCAGCCATTGTCGGCAAGGTCGCGGCCGGCTTCGCGCCATTCTGGTTCCGGGGGCGGAAACTGGTGGTGGGTGTCGGGATGGTGCCCCGGGGCGAGGTGGGCCTGATCTTTGCGCAGACCGGCCTCGCGGCTGGCGTGCTGGATCCGGCGCTGTTCAGTGCAGTGACGCTCATGGTGATGGTCACGACGCTCGTCGCGCCGCCCGCACTCAAGGCGCTGCTCGGGCCCGGGCCAGGCGCCGTCGGACCCGGCAGCCACGGTGAACTGGTGAGTGAGGCGTGAGGGCTGTGCGCCTGGCGCCTGGCGCCAGGCGCACAGCGCCGCTGGCGGTGGGACGCATTTGCCGTCAGATTGCAGGATCAGGAGCGGGCCAATTAACGATCTTCTCAAGCAGCGGATCCTGCGTTCGCTCGAGGCGCTGAGCGACGAGCGCGCGTATCAGGTCCTGGATTACGTCGAATTTCTGGAAAGCAAGTACGCCGAGCGGCAACGGCCGACCGGTATTTTTGCCCGGCTGTCCGATGCGGTCGAGGATACCATGCGGGCCGGCAAGCTGCCGGTCAAGGCCATCACCGGCACCATGGGTTTCGTCGATGGCGCAAGCAAAGTGATGAAGGGCCTCGCCGCTGCCGGCCAGGCAGTGGTGGATGAGGCGGTGAAGGTCGTAGATAGCGGGAGTACGCCGTCGTTACCGGCAGAGACGCGAGACGCGAGACGCGAGACGCGGTAGGAGGGCGCGAGACGGGGCGTGCGCTGACTTCCGAGTCCCGCGTCCCGAGTCTCGAGCCCAAGCCCTGATTCCCACCCTTCACCCAATTCACTCCATGACCATCGCCCCAGAAGCCCCGCCGCAGGAGGAGAGGTTCGTCCGCGGCATAGGCCCACTACAGGCCATCTCCCTGGTCGTGGGGACGATGATCGGCTCAGGCATCTTCATCGTGTCGTCCGACATCGCCCGCCAGATGGGCGGGTGGGGCGCAGGCGGGCTGATGCTGGTGTGGGTCATCACCGGCGTCATGACCCTGGCCGGCGCGCTCTCCTACACCGAGCTCGCCGCCATGATGCCCCGGGCCGGTGGCCAGTACGTCTTCCTGCGCGACGGGCTCACGCCGGCGCTGGGCTTCCTCTACGGCTGGACGCTCTTCACCGTCGTCCAGACCGGCACCATCGCCGCCGTGGCGGTGGCGTTCGCCAAGTATCTCGCAGTGCTGGTCCCCTCGCTTACCGATACGGTCATGGTCCACCTCGGCACGCTGCACCTGCCGGGTGCGACATCGGCCATCGAGATCGGGGTGACGCCGCAGCGAATTCTTGCCATCCTGAGTGTCGTTGCGCTCACCTGGATCAACGTCCGCGGCGTGCGGCTGGGCGCGGGCATCCAGTCGTTCCTCACCCTCATCAAGGTGGGCGTGCTGGTGCTGCTGGTGGTGCTTGGCATCGCCATCTTCCGGAATGCCGATGTGATCGCGGCCAATTTCGGGAATTTCTGGGGCACGGGACACTGGTCGCTCGCCATGGCGCCCGCGGTCGGCGCCGCCATGGTGGGTTCGCTCTTCTCCAGCGACTCGTGGAACAATGTCACCTTCGCGGCTGCGGAAGTCAGGAACCCGACCAGGAACCTGCCCCGCGCACTGGCGCTCGGCACTATCCTCGTCACGCTGCTCTACATCCTGGCCAACCTGAGCTACCTGAGCGTATTGCCCTTCCATGGCGACCCGAACGGCTCGACCACCCTGGCGCGGGGCATCCAGTACGCCTCCCAGGACCGGGTAGGATCGGCGGCGATGGCGGCGATGTTCGGTTCGGTGGGTGCCG
>DAIMFY010000042.1:0-11168 GCA_036724295.1 Gemmatimonadales bacterium
GGCCGGAGCAAATGGGCGCACACCTCGTAGCTCTTCTCGTTGCCGCAGCAAGTTTCCACCAAGATACCGTTGTCACTTACGCGTCCCCGGCCACCAGAACAGTGGTGGTCCGGGCGGCTGCGCGTTATCAGGCCCAGGATACGACGGTCTCCAGCTATACCGCCCGGATCCGCTATCGGCTGAGTGTGGGCTTGCCCGGCCGCCGCTGGGCCCAGCCACCTACCGCGTCGGTAGAAGAGCAGGTGGGCCACGTGGCCTGGCAGCGGCCCAATGATCTCACGGTCGTCATGCAGGGCCGCCGGCACCGTTCGCTGGCGGAAGGTCTCGACCTCTCCAGTTCGTTTGACCGGCCCTGGTTCGTGCCGCGCGGCGCCGGAGACTCGCTCCGCATTTTCAGCGACGAGTTTCCGGCGACGGGCGCGCTGCATCCCTTCGCCAGGGGAGCCGATCGGCTGTACCACTATGACCTGATGGACAGCCTGGGTGTGGCGCTGCCAAGCGGGCGTACGCTCCGGCTCTACAAGGTTCAGGTCATACCCAAGCATGTTGCACCGGCGCTCGTCGCGGGCCAGCTCTGGATCGATGCGGCGACGGCGGACCTGGTCCGTTTCTCCTTCCGCTACGTCGGCACCGGCCTCTTTGCCACGCCAGATTCTTCGGGCGACGATTCCGCCGGGGTTCGGCGGGTGAACAGCCTGGCGAACCGGTTTATCACCATCGATGTGGACCTGGAGTACGGCCAGCAGGATGGGCGCTACTGGATGCCCTTCCGCCAGACGGTCGTGGGCACGCTCACCATTCCGCTGGCCCGCGGGAAGGTGATTCCATTCCAGGCATCCACGGAATTCTCGGATTACGAAGTCAATGGAGCCGGACTGGCGGACGGCGGGACCGGCGGACAGGTCGGGCAGGTCGTCAAGGGTGAATGGCCGGGAGGACGCTTCGAGATTCGCCAGCCACCTGACAGCGTGTTCGACAACTATGCTGGCTGGACCGAGCCCCTCGAGCTCGAGGCCCAGCCCGACCTCGACGCCCGGCTGCGCAGTACCGTGGCAGCCCTGGCGCGGATCAGCGAAGAGCTGCCGGAAGCCATGACCGACCGGCGCGCGATTTCCCCCGGCTACGAACGTGTCGCGGATGCCTTGCAGTACAATCGGGTGCAGGGTTTCTCGCTCGGCGCCGGCGCCCGGGTGAGCGTGCCCGGGATGCCGTTCACCGACATTTTCCCGACCGTGCGATACGGCTTCAGCGACGAGCGGGTAACTGGCCGGCTGGCGCTGGTGCATGATGGGCCCGCCGGCCGCTTCACGTTCGCCGGCTACCATTCCGTGGCCGACGCCGACCCGTTTTCGTCAGGGCTCACCCTGGCCAACTCGGCGAGCGCGCTCTTCACAGCGCACGATTACGGCGACTACTTCCTCGCCACCGGCGGCGAGGCAAGCATGGTGACGTCCATTGGCCTCGGCACCGATCTCGCCATCTCCCTGCGTGGGGAGCGGCAGCGCTCCATGGCTCGCGAGGCGCATTCGTGGGTCAACGACCAGCTTGGGGGTGACGGGCTCATGCCCCTCAATCCCCCGGTCCTGGAGGGCGACTTCGGAATCGTCGGCGCGCGAGTCACGCACGTCGGGGGATGGCATTGGATGCTTGCCGCGGACGGGATGGCGGGGAAGTCGCTCACCACCGGCCGCGCCTACGGCGCGATCCAGCGGAGCCTGGGTGGGTCGCGCGGGCTGACCGTCCGCCTCAAGGCCGGCATCGCCGAGGCATCGGCACCGCCACAGCTCCAGTTCCGGCTGGGTGGGCGCGAATCGGTGCGCGGCTTTGACTACGGCGTCGTCACCGGCCGCGCGTTCTGGGCCGGGCAGCTGGATGTGTCGCCACTCAAGGGCACCATCCGTCCGGTGCTGTTCGTGGATGCGGGCCAGGCGGCCGAGCCCGATGCGCTGTTCCAGTCCAGGGCGCTGGTAGGCGGCGGAGCCGGCGTCTCGGTGTACAGCCCGTTGTTGCATACCACGCTCATCCGGCTCGACCTGAGCCACCCGATTTCTCCCGACACTGGTGACGCATGGCGCTTCGACCTGGTATTCTCGCCGGTTCGCTGATGGTCCTGCTGCTGGCCACGGCGTGCGGGGGACGCGAGCGCGTGGTGGTCGAGTGGACCGGCGCCGACACGGGGCGGGCCACCCTCGATGCGCGCGCTTCCGTCTGTGCCGGTGTGATCGAGCTGTTCGCGACATCGGGCGATACCGGCGTCGCCATGCTGCTGCTGCCGAAGTTGAAGGAAAGCACCGAGACCGAGCTCCCGGTGCTTGGGGCTGCGGCTGCCAGGAATAGCCGGCCCGCGGCAGCGGTGGCGGCGCGCTGGCTCGATTCAGCGAGGGTGGATGGATATCGTGGGGTGAAAGGCACCGTACGGCTCGTGACCAGCAAGAAGACACTCAACGGCGACTTTCGCACCCAGCTGAATCGGGAAGGCGATGAGGCCGAGGTGACGCTGACGGGCGAGATCCGGGGAGTGACGGTTGGCGTATGTGCGGATAGTGGTGGATAAGGTCGCGAGTTGCGTCTCGCGTCTCGCGTTTCGCGTCTCGCGTCGCGCGTCTCGCGTCTCGCGTCTCGCGTCCAATTAGATTACCCCCCATGGAATCCACCTACTTCCGCCGCGGCTTTGGCCTCAAGCCGGCGATCGAGGGCCAGCTCACCACGGACTACGCCAGCGCCGTTGTTGAGGCGCTGCGGGGCGGTCAATACAGCCTGACTGCAGGTCCGCTGACCTTCCGGCTGGCGCGGGAATTCGGCTTCTGCTACGGCGTCGACCGGGCGGTGGACTATGCCTACGAGGCGCGCGCCAAGTTTCCCGACCGGCGCATCTTCCTGGTGGGCGAGATCATTCACAATCCCCACGTGAATGACAAGCTGCGCGCCATGGGGATCTCCATCCTGCTGCACAACCCTGACCGCGCTTTCGATTTCAGCGCCATCACGGCAAATGATGTCGTCATCCTGCCGGCCTTCGGGGTCACCATCCGTGACTTCGAGCGGCTGCGCGAACTGGACTGCGTGCTGGTGGACACGACGTGCGGGTCGGTGCTCAACGTCTGGAAGCGGGTGGAGAGCTACGCGCGCGACGGCTTCACGGCGGTGATCCACGGCAAGCACTGGCATGAGGAAACAAAGGCCACTGCCAGCCAGGTGAACCGGCACGCCAATGGGAAGTATCTGGTGGTGCTGGACATGGCCGAGGCCCAGCCGGTGCTGGATTTCATCCGCCAGGGCGGATCGGAGGATGAAGCCGCAGGGTTGGCGGAGCGCTTCGCCAAGGCGACTTCACCCGGCTTCGACTTCCGCACCGATCTCACGCGCGTGGGTATCGCCAACCAGACTACGATGCTCTCGACCGAATCGCTCGGCATCGCCGCGGCGTTCGGGCTCGCGCTCAGGGAGCGCTATGGCGCCGAGCACGTCGCCGAGCACTTCCGCAGCTTCGACACCATCTGCAGCGCCACCCAGGAACGGCAGGACGCGGTCGAGGCACTGCTGCAGGAGCCGCTCGATCTCATGCTCGTGGTGGGGGGCTACAACTCCAGCAATACCTGTCACCTGGCCGAGCTCTCCGAGTCGCGTGGCGCGCGGACGTATCACATCGAGGATGCCGGCTGCGTGGATCCGGCACTCGGCACCATCCGCTTCCAGCCCGTCGGACAGAAGCAGGAGCAGAGCGCGGAGCGCTGGCTCGATGGCGTCCGCACCATCGGCATCACGGCCGGCGCGTCAACGCCCAACAACAAGATCGGGGAGACGATCGCGCGCGTGTGCGAGAGCGTGGGGGCGGGGGACGCATTGGATGCGGCGGTGGCGGGCGATGGGCGCCCGTAGGGGCGCACCGCGCTGCGCCCCTACCCCGCAACCGCCTCCGCCACCGCCGCGATCGTCAGCGGCGAACATCCCTCCGCCCGATTGTTCACGATCACGAACCCCGGTACCCCAAGCTCCACGATAGTTTCCACCAGCCGCACCAGGTCGGCCCGCAGTCCCGGATTCGCTTCCCGGATCCGGTCGAACGGCGCAAAGGTCTCGACCGACTGTGTGTAGGACATGCCGGGCGGCTGCAGCGCCCGGCACACCACGAACGGCGCCAGCGCGGCAACGCCCAGGTCCAGCTGCTCGCCGATCGTCGGCATGCGAGCCCACGAGTTAAGGACATGCGCGACACCATGGGCGCGGAGCACTTCGAGATAGGCCGGCGTCAGGAAATCGGGCTCACGCAGCTCCACGGCATAGGCCACATCAGCCGGCAGCAGGTCGAAAAACCGGTCCAGTCGCTCAGCGAAGAGATCCGGCGTCATGCCGGTGCGCCGGTTGAACGGCGAGAATTCGAAGACGAACGGTCCCGTGTGCCCGCTGAACGCCGCCCTGTAGGGGCCGTACACGGCGTCGACGAAAAGTTCGGCGTTGAGGAAATTCTCGTTCACCTCTCCTGCTCGCCGCTTGTCCTGCCCCTTGCTCCACGTATGAACCGTGAGCTCCTGCCAGACCTTGCTTACACACTCAAAGCCGTCGGGCAGCTGTTCGGCATAGCGCTCGAGCGTCTGCGCTGCCGGCGGCGCGTAGAAGGCCGAGTCGATGCCGACAGTGCGGAACAGCGGCCACCGCGCGCATTCGCCCAGCAGCGCTGTCGAGGCATCCTTCCGGGGATACGGACCTTCATAGACAAGACCGACCCAGCCCGGGTAGGTCCAGGATGACGGGCCGAAGCGGACCTGGGGCGGGAGGCGCTGGGCCAATCGCTGAAGGTCATCGGTCTTCGGTCGTCGGTCTTCGGGCATCAGTCAACCGACGACTGACGACTGACGACCCTGTAAACTCCTCCATCCGCGCTCATCACATACAACTCACCCCTGGCGTCCTCGCCGAAGCTCGGGACGCTGCCGCCGGGCGCCAGTGAGGACCAGCCGCGCGGCTCGGTTGCGGCTCCGTTCTCATAGCGAAAGCTGCGCACCCACCCGCTGCAGAAATCGGAGTAGAAGTACGTTCCCTGCAAGGATGGAATGTCGTCCCCACGGTAGACATAGCCGCCGGTGACGGAGCATCCATGGGCGTGGGAGTATTGCGTCGCGGGCAGGACCAGCCCGCTCGTGTCGCAACTTCCCGATGAATAGCAGGCATCACCTTCCATGATGTTCCAGCCATAATTGGCACCCCGGCCGCCGCCCGTCGCCCGGGGCGAGACATCCACTTCCTCGATCTCACCCTGGCCGACGTCCGCGATATAGAGATCGCCAGTGCCGCGGTCGAAGCTGAAACGCCATGGGTTGCGGAGCCCGATGTTCCACAGCTCGCCACGGGCGCCGCTGCTGTCGGCCCAGGGATTGTCGGACGGAATGGCATAGCCCGTGTCGGCACTGACATCGAGCCGGAGGAGGGAGCCGAGGAGGTCACCGGGGTCCTGGCCATGGCCCTGGGGATCGCCGCCCGAGCCGCCGTCGCCCATGGCGACGTAGAGATGGCCGTCGGGTCCGAAGGCGAGCTGGCCGCCGTTGTGGTTGCTGTAGGGCTGCTCCACCGCAAGCAGAATGTGCGCGCTCGCGGGATCGGCGACATTCGCGTCACCGCTCACATGGTACTCGGCGATCCTGGTGTCACCGTTGGTGTCGGTGTAGTCCACGAAGAAGCGGCCGTTGCTGGCATAGTCGGGGTGAAACGCGAGCCCGAGCAGGCCCTGCTCGCTGCCGCCCGACACCAGCGCGGAAATGTCGAGGAACGGGGAAGGACGCAGCGCACCGTTCTCGACGATCCTGATGCGACCGCCCTTCTCCACGATAAAGAGACGTTCGTCGCCGGGTGGCGCCGTGAGGTACAGCGGAAACGAAAGCCCGGCAGCCACCTGCTGGAGCGCGAGCCCGGAGGTGTCGGCGGGCGGCCCGTCTGACGGCGCGCCATTTCCGCTGGAGCACGCGGCAAGGGACAGCGAGATGCTGGCGACAAGACATCCGAGCGGCGAAGACAGCATGCGAACTCCTGGCTGGTTCGACTCCAATATTACCGGATTCCCAGCCGCCGGGCACTCGCACTGAGGGGCGGGTTGGCCCAGATTGTGTCGATGTCCGCCATACCCAAGGAGAGGCCCAGCATGCGCGAGGTCCACTACGCCGGCGCCGGTGGTCCCGAAGTGATCAAGCTGCGCGACGTGCCGGTCCCCGAGCCCGGTGAGCACGAGGTACGCGTGCGGGTGGCCGCATCAGCGCTGAATCGCGCCGACCTGCTGCAGCGGCAGGGCCACTATCCGGCGCCCGAAGGATGGCCTGCCGACGTTCCCGGACTGGAATTTTCCGGCGTAGTTGAGGTCACCGGTTCCGACGTGACGCGCTGGCAGCCAGGTGACCGCGTCATGGGTCTCGTGGGCGGCGGCGCCCAGGCCGAAGAGGTTCTGGCCCACGAAGCCGAACTTCTGCCAGTGCCCGACAGCATGGATCTGGTTGATGCGGCTGCCGTGCCGGAGGCCTTCCTCACCGCGTTCGACGCACTGCGCATCCGGGCCCGGCTGCAGGCTGGAGAGCGGCTGCTCATTCATGCGGTCGGGAGCGGTGTGGGTACGGCGGCGGTACAACTGGCCAAGCTCGCCGGTGCCACGGTGGTCGGCACGTCGCGCACCGCGGAAAAGCTCAAGCGGGCATCGCAACTGGGGCTCGACCTCGGCATCGACACCGGCGAGCGGCCGTTCCGCGAGGCCATGCGCGAGCCGGTGGACGTGGTGCTCGATGTGCTGGGCGGTCCGGCGCTGGCCGACAACCTCGCGGTGCTGGCATTGCGTGGCCGGCTGATCCTGGTGGGCTTTCTTCAGGGGAACAAGACAGATGTGTCGCTCGAGCCGCTGCTGCGCAAGCGACTCGAGGTGATCGGCACCGTCATGCGATCGCGCTCGCATGCGGAGCGAGCCGAACTGGTGCGCGCATTCGCCGATGCGGTGCTGCCGGCGCTCTGGGATGGCCGGCTCGCGCCGGTGGTCGACAGCCGGTTTCCGATGGCGGAAATCGCCGAGGCGCATGCGCGGATGGCAAGCAATGGGACATTCGGGAAGGTGGTGGTGGTAATAGACGGGCAGACCGACAGACGGACCGGCGGACAGGGCGCTGGCTGAGGTTTGATTTCAACAGGCCCCTGTAGGGGCGGCCTGCGGCCGCCCCAATGGCGTCCCGAACTTCGTTGGCAGCAGGATGGCGGCCTGCGGCCGCCCCAATGGCGTCCCGAACTTCGTTGGCACCAGGATGGCGGCCTGCGGCCGCCCCAATGGCGTCCCGCACTTCGTTGGCAGCAGGATGGCGGCCTGCGGCCGCCCCACCGCGTCAGACGTCTGACGGCTGACGTCCGGCGAAGATACTGGCCTGCTCCACCGCCTCATCGAGCGTATTGCACCACACCGCATCCGGCACATCGTGGGTCCAGGTATCCCAGAGCGCGCGCACCTTGCCGAACTGGCTGTCCATGACGCAGTGCGGCAATCCCAGCAGGGTTGCGAGTACGTGTCCATGCAGCCGGTCGGTGATCACGACCCGGCCACTCCCCAGCATCTCCACGCCGTACAGCAATCGTCGCCGGGCCGCGCTGCGATAGAGCCGGTGACGGCTGGAACCATTCACGGCCTTCCATAGCTTCGGGCGCTGGTGCAGGCTGGCCATCATCCTGAGCGCAAGCCCGCCCGGCTGACCGACCCAGTCCACCCGTTTCACCCAGGGTGGCACGGTCTCGAGCGGCAGCCCTTGCGACTCGTGGTCGGTGCGGGCCAGCAGGACCGCGTCGTGGGTCGGCATGAGCGACACGTTCAGCATGCCCATGGTCATGCCAAGATCGGGACAGAGAAGGGTCGGAACGCCGAAGACCTCGGCCCGGGCAAACGACCGCTCGGATCGGACCAGGATGGTGAGATCGCGGTGGGCGCCAAACACGCGCCGGGCGCGCTCGAGCGCCTGGGGTGAGCTGAACTCCACCGACTGCGGCAGCTGGATGATGCGATTGGAGGGGAAGTCGCGAATGACCTGCTCACGGAACTCCTGGTGAGCCGGCCAGAGGTCTCCCAGGTTGCCGCCCCCCTGGATGCAGATGACGCCATCGCCGACGGCCCGCGCCATTTCGTCGTGCCGGTAATTGCGCTGGCTGGCGACATAGGAAGGTGCATCGATGCCCAGCAGTTCCAGCGCCTTGAGAGTGCCCAGCCAGATGAGGCTGTCGCCCACGTTGGTGTAGTCGGGGAAATCAACCAGTGCAACGCGCCGCGACTCGCCGAGCAGCGGTCGCAAGGTGCGGAGCACCAGCCCGCTCATGCGGGACAGGAACTGCGTGGTGCGGGCTCGAAGATCCATGCTGCAATGTGGCGGAGCGGCGTCATGGCAACGGTGATGGGTCTCACAGGGCGACGCGATTTGCAGGTCAAAGGTCGCAGCTCTCGCGACTCGCGACTCCCTGCAGCAGCTCCATCTGCGCCCCGGCAGCCGTTCCGGTCTCATGCGCCAGAAACCGATGCTCACCCGAGGTAAAGCCGTGCTGCGCCTTGAGCCGGGCGAGACGCCGGCGCAGGGCCTCGCGATACGCCTCGGGGGCGTGATCATGGCGCGCGTACGCGCGGCGGTAGCGGCTGGCGAGCTCGGGAAACTCGCGTTGCAGGTGGGGAAGAAAGGTGCGGCGAGCCGCGGGCCCCAATCGAAGCGGGGAGCCGCCCGCGAAGCTGGCACCCGCCGCCCGCGCCGCCTGGAGCAGCAGCGCCAGGTCGTGGGCCGAATCGGTGATGCCCGGAATGATGGGTGCGATCAGCACACCGGCATCAAGCCCCGCCTGGCGCAGCCGGGCCAGTGCCCGGAGCCGCGCCGAGGGGATGGCGGTGCGGGCCTCGAGGCGCCGGGCCAGAGTCCGATGCACCGTGGCGATGGATACATACACCCGCACGGCATTGCGAACAGCGAGCTGGCCCAGGAGCGCCGTGTCACGCAGGACCAGTGGTGACTTGGTGATGATCTCGATGCCGAGCCCGGAGAAGGGGAGCATGCATCGAAGCAGCGAACGGGTGATGCCGAAGCGACGCTCAGCGGGCTGGTAGGGATCGGTGGCAGAGCCGATGACCAGCGACTGGCCGGCGAGATTCCTGCTCACGAGCGCCCGGCTCAGCAACTGATCGGCGCGGTCCTTGACCAGGATGTTGCGCTCGAAGGACTCCGCTGCCGGCAGCAGGGGCAAGGTGGGCGGAGCCAGGCCCGAGTCGGCGGCGCGCTGGAGCGTGTATCGATGCGTGTCGCGGGCGTAGCAGTAGCTGCAGCCGAACTCGCAGCCAATGTAGGGATTGACCGACCAGAACGGCATGCCGGTGGCTTCCGGCGTGTTGAGCACGCCCCGCGCCGGTATCCGGTAGAACCGGGTCCCACGGGCACGTTCATCCAGCAGGGTCCAGGGCCCCGCTGGGGCCTCAAGCAGCGGAAGCTGGCTGCCCACCGCTCACTCGCACCGGCCCCAGCCACAGTGGGCGCACGCGATGCAACCAGAGGCGTGTACCAGCGGGCCGGCGCATTCCGGGCAGACACGAAGCAGTACGGTCGGTGCAAGCCTGGCGGTGGGAGTGGCAGGGGGGACGGTGTTGGTTTGCGGGCAGGACATTGGCGCCTCGGCGAGCGGTGACGGGCCAATTTACCCGAATAAACACCGAAAGACAAGCCGAGTGGTGGACGGGGGCGCCTGACATCCTACCCCCTCAGGCTTTCCTCGTGTGGCAGGGTGAAGTCTTCCGGGGTGGCTGGGCGGAACCAGAGATCGAACGCCAGGAAGAGCGTGCGTGAGTAGGGGAATCCCAGCGGTGGCACGATGAGCATCAACCCCAGCGTGATGGCGAAGAACAGGAGCCAGTCGGGCTGAGGCCAGGTGAGCAGGAGGTAGCCCACGAACCAGAGGGCGAAGGTGGTCTCCATGAGCACCAGGTTGATGAAATATGCGCCGACCCAGTAGCCTCGTTCGCCTCGCTCGAAACGGAACCCGCACACCGGGCATGTGGGGAGCATGCTGAACCAGCTGGTGAACACCGGATGCCCGCCGCAATTGGGGCAGTGGCGATGGAGGGCGTGGGTGAGGAGCTGGAAGGCGCGCGGCATGGGGATACGGTCGACGGTCTACGGTCTACAGTCGACCGTCGGCTGTTGACCGTCGACTCGCCTCCACCACCACCGCCATCCCTTCCCCCAGCCAGGACGCCGGATGTTCACGCACCGCGCCGACTGGCAGGGAGGCGGGGTTGGTCTCCACGCTCGCCCCGTGCATCGCTCCCGGGGTGAATTCACGGTAGTAGAGCGTGTCGCCGGCGTTGCGCGCGTGCTCGGAGACGAAGCCTGCGAGCAGTGCCTGCCACGCCACCAGCTCCCGGACCGGATGCCTGCCGCGCCGATGGCGATCGATGGCCTGGATGATGATGGTGCGATTGAGGTGGAGGGCGCGGTACCGCTGGCGCAGGACAGCCTCCTCGCGGTGATGAACCGGGTCGCGCTGGAGGTAGAGGTCGCAGGAGCAGGCGCCAACCAGAAGCCGGGCCGCGGTCTGGGACGCGGGCAGGAGCGATCGCAGCGCCGCGGACGGGACTGGCGGGAGCAGGTCGGCGGAGAGATCGGGGGGCAGCATCGATCGCACCTCGCTCAGGGTGAGCGGGCTTGCGATGCAGAGAAAGTGGCACATGGAGCCGGACTTCGCCGGCGTCAGACCGGCAGGTCGTCGCGCACCAGCACCAGGATGGCTGCCTGCGGGACCACGAGATATTTCTGGTCGCCGTAGGTGATCTCGACGGCCGCCTTGCGGAAGTAGATGGCGTGGTCGCCGACCTGCGCCTGCATGCCGCGGCGGGGCGCTTTCCGCGCCTCGGCCTTCCACGGTTCATCGTCGAGCGTGGAGAAGTCGGCCACCGGCTCGCCCGGGCCCACCGCCACGATGAGGCCGCCCTGCACCTGCTGGCCTTCGACGGCAGAGGCCGGCAGGTAGAGTCCGACGCGGGTGCGTTCCTCGCCCTCTTCAGGGCGGATCAGCACCCGGTCGCCAACCACCAGGAGTTGCGGCGGCGGCAGCTTCATGGGGTCAGGGGTCACTCGTCGGCCGCCGCTTCCATCTGGTGCACGGTGACGACTTCGAGCACCCGGAGGCTGCGC
>DAIMFY010000043.1:0-11078 GCA_036724295.1 Gemmatimonadales bacterium
TCTGCGTGAACTCGGGCTGGCGATCGGCGCGCAGGTCCTCGTCGCGGAAGCAGCGCGCGATCTGGAAGTAGCGGTCGTAGCCGGCGACCATCAGGAGCTGCTTGTAGATCTGCGGCGACTGCGGCAACGCATAGAACTCGCCGGGGTGCACGCGGCTCGGGACCAGGTAGTCGCGCGCGCCCTCGGGCGTCGGCTTGGTGAGAATTGGCGTCTCGATTTCGAGGAAGCCCAGGTCGCTGAGCGTCCGCCGAGCCTGCTGGGTCAGGTGATGACGCAAGATCATGTTGCCCTGGAGCTCGAAGCGCCGCAGGTCGAGTATCCGATACTTGAGCCGGAGCTCCTCGGCGGCCATGTCCTCGCCTTCCTTCCGTGCCACCGGGATCACCGGCGTGACGGCAGGCCCCACGACACGCAGCGCCGTAACATGCACCTCGACGTCCCGGCTCCGCATCGAGGCGTCGCGGGCCGGTTCGGGCCGCCGCTCCACCTTGCCCTCGACCAGCACCACGGTCTCGGCCCCGAGTTGCGCGGCACTGTCCATGACGCTGGCCGGCGTCCAGCGCGGATCAAAGGAGAGCTGGACGAGTCCTTCGCGGTCACGGAGGTCGACGAAGACCAGCCCGCCAAGGTCGCGCACGCGATGCACCCAGCCACCGAGCCGCACATCGGCGCCCGCGTCGGCAATGTTCAGCGCGCCACAGTAATGGCTCCGGAGGGCCGTTGCCGTCATGCGGTCTCTTTCTTCTGCTGACAGGTCATGGATGCATGCGATGCGCTCAGCGCGATTCCGCCTCGGCCAGCGCCTGGTAGAAGGCCTCCCCGCTCTGCGCCGCCAGGAGCTGGCGGCGCAGGTCTTCACTGCGCGCGAGCCGTGCGATACGGCTCAGCGCCTTGACGTGCTGGCCGGCACACCGCTCCGGCCCGACCAGCATGAAGAACAGCTGCACCGGCGCCCCGTCGAGTGCATCGAAGTCGATCCCCTGAAGCGTCCTGCCCGCGACGGCGGCGAGGTCGGGCATGCTGGGTGAGCGGCCGTGCGGGATGGCAATGCCAAAGCCGATGCCGGTGCTGAGGACCTGCTCACGCTCCTTGACCGCACGGAGCACATCGGCCGCGTCCCCCCCTGACTCCCGCACCAGCAGCTCCGAGAGCTCCTGCAGTACGGCCGGCTTGTCCGTGGCCGCGAGCGGGACCCGCACCCGCTGCGGCGTCAGAAGCTGGCTCAGGAGCATGCGTGAGGGGGGTGCGGCATGGGTCAAACGTAACCGCCAACATGAAGTGCGACAAGCAATTCTGGCCCCGCGACGGGGGCCGTGAATTATCTTTCCGGAATGGAAAACGCTGCCGGAATTCTCGACCTTCCTCCCGACGCCGCACGCGCCCGGATTGCGGCGTGGGTCGCTGAGCGCGGGCTTGCAGGATATCGAGCCGAGCAACTGGTGCGGCGGCTCTGGACGGATCCCGTGGCCAGCTGGGCCGACGCGACGGAACTGCCCCGCACCCTCCGGACCGAACTCAACGCCGAGCTGCCCCTGGGGCGGCTCGCGCTTGACGTCGAGGAGGCGTCAAGCGACGGCACCCGCAAGTACCTCTGGCGGCTGGCCGATGGCGAAGCCATCGAGTCGGTCCTCATCCCGACGGGAGCACGCCGGACCCTCTGCATCTCCTCCCAGGCGGGTTGCGCCCTCAAGTGCGCCTTTTGCGCCACCGGCACCATGGGTTTCCGGCGCAACCTGTCGCCATTCGAGATTGCCGGGCAGGTGCGGGAGCTGGTGCTCCGCAACGAAGCGGACAAGCCCTCCAACGTGGTCTTCATGGGCATGGGGGAGCCTCTGCTCAACTGGCCGTCGGTGGACGTCGCGCTCTCCATCCTGAACCAGCCGGAGGGGTTCGGTATCGGGGCTCGGCACATCACCGTCTCCACTGTTGGCATCCTCCCGGGGATGCAGGCATTCGCCAGGCGGCCGGAGCAGTTTCGCCTCGCCATCTCGCTGCACGCGCCGACCGCGGCACAGCGGCTCAGCATCATGCCGGTGCAGAAGAAGTACGGGCTCGACGAAGTGCTGCGTGCCGCCGAAGCGTTCCGTCGGCGGGTCACATTCGAATACGTGATGATCGCGGGCGTGAATGACACGCTGGACGATGCCGACCTGCTGGCGAAGCACGCCCGCAAGCTGGGCGCGTTCGTGAATATCCTGCCCCTGCATCCGGGCGGGGCGCCCGGGCTTGCCCCGACGCCCTTGGCGAGCATCAATGCCTTCGCGGCGCGGCTGCGCGCCCAGGGCATCGAGGCAACGGTGCGGCGAAGCCGGGGGCTGGATATCAGCGCTGCCTGCGGCCAGCTCAAGGTCGAGGTGGAGCGGCGGCGGCGCCGCAGTCCGACAGCCGACCTCAGTTGACGGTATTCGGTGGCCGCTCGCCCCGTCTCCATGCCGCAATGTTCTCGATGACCAGTCTGCCCATTGCATTGCGAGCTTCGACGGTGGCGCTCCCCATGTGAGGCAGCAATACAGCCCGCTCTGACTGCAGCAGCGCTGGATGGACCTCGGGCTCGTGTTCGTAGACGTCGAGGCCGCAGCCCGCCAGCTGGCCGCGAGCCAGTGCCGATGCCATTTCGGCCTCATCCACCACCGCTCCGCGCGACGTATTGATGAGGAGCGCGTGGGACTGCATCAGCCCGAGCCGGCGGGCGTCCATCAGGTGATAAGTCTCCGGTGTCAGCGGGCAATGCAGGGAGAGAACGTCCACGCCGCGGACGAGGTCGTCGAGGTCCATGCTGCGCGTGGCCTCGAACCCGGCGAGGCGCTCGGGCGGCACATCAGAACGAGAGTAATACCGGATCGACATGCCAAGGCCGCATGCGGCGCGACGCGCGGTCTCCGATCCGATCCGCCCCATGCCGACGATGCCGAGGGTACGCCCTGTGAGCGCCATGCCTGGCAGGTGGGTCGGTTCCCAGCCTCCCCAATCGCCGGCGCGAAGCTGGCGCTCCCCTTCACCGGTACGCCGCGCCACCATGAGCATGAGCGTGACGGCCAGCTCGGCGGTCGCGTCGGTCAGCACGCCGGGCGTATTCGTGACGGTGATGCCGCGAGCCCTGGCCGCGTCCAGGTCAATATGATTGACACCCACACCGTAGTTGGCGATGAGGCGGGTCCGCGGCTGGTCGGGGATCTGCTCCGGACCGATTGGATCCGCCACGGTGCAGACGAGCACGTCTGTCGTGGCGAGAAGGGCGCGGATGTCGGGCGTCGAGCGTGGCCCATCCTTCGCGGGCAGGCGAACGTCGTAACGCGCGGCCAGCTCTGCCTCGATGGTTGACGGCAGGTGATGCGTCAGGCCTACCACGACTGGGGTATCGGTCATGAATCTTCCAAGGGCTGAGGACGTGCCGCAGGATTGGCGCTGGCCCCGCAGCGTCATGGGTGATGACGCCGTCAGTTGTCTCGCCAGTGCCCTCGCAGCGGTAGCGCCCGGTCCCGTCGTGGAGCGTGCGTTGTCCGGCCTCGGCGCGGCTCGCTTCAGCCATCTCGTGGCACTGGGGAAGGCGGCGGTTCCGATGGCGGATGCCGCGACTCGCTGGCAAGTTGCCCGCGGAGACTCGTGGCGCGCCAGTGTCGTCGTCGCGCCGGAAGGCGGCCCGTCATCCGGATCGGGGCTTGCCATCGTGCATGGTGATCACCCCGTACCGGGCCAACACTCGGCGGCAGCCGCCGCTGCGCTGGGAGCGCTGGCCGGAGGAGTAACGGCCGACAGCCATGTCCTGCTGCTGCTCTCGGGCGGCACGAGCAGTCTCGCCGGTGCTCCCATCACGGATGTATCCCTCGAAAGTCTGCAGCAGATCTTCCGGATGCTCCTCAACAGCGGGCTCGACATTCACCAGTCCAACATGATTCGCAAACGATTCCTCCGCTGGGGCGGGGGGCGGCTCGCCGAGGCGCTAGCGCCGGCCAGCATCCATGCGCTCGCGATCTCCGACGTGCCCGGCGATGACCCGGCGACAATCGGGTCGGGTCCCGTGTCTCCCGACGGGTCGACGGCCGCTGATGTTGCCGACCTGCTGCGCAAGCGACGCCTCACGCTTCCCCACGACGCGGCCGCGGTCCTCGCCGCGGTGCAGCGCGGCGAGGCGCCGGACCTGCCCGCCGGAAGCGCGCCGTGCTTCCGCCGCGTGACGTTGGAGGTGATCGCCTCGAATACCACAGCACTCGAGGCCGCGGCGTCCACGGCGCGGCTGCTGGGCTACGTGACCGAGGTCGACGCGGGTGGCTTGCGGGGGGAGGCTCGCGACGTTGGTGCGCGCCTCGCCCAGCGTCTTCGCGTCATGCCTCGCGGCCAGCGCAGCGCTGTGATCGTGGGAGGCGAAACGACGGTGACGATCGAATCATCCGCCGGCACCGGCGGCCGCAACCAGGAGGTGGCGCTGTCCGCCGCGAAGGAGCTGGCCGGCGCATCGGATATTGCGCTGCTCGCTGCGGCTACCGATGGCAAGGATGGCAATTCCCCGAACGCCGGCGGCCTGGTTGACGGAAGGACATGGAAGCAAACCGGGAACGGAGCCGAGCTGCTCCAGACTCATTCGAGCGCCGCGGCGCTCGCGGCCGCAGGTGCCGAGCTCTGGACCGGCCCTACGGGAACTAACGTGATGGATGTGGTGGTGGGGCTGAAGGCGTAGGGCTTGGGGCTTGGGGCTTGGCGACGGAAACGCGCTCAGCTCTCGTCCCTCACGGATGCAGTTCCAGTTCCGGCCGGAAATCCTCTCCCAGCACCACTGTCACATCAACATGACGGTTTGAGTCGGGTGCGCTGCGAATAAGTCCGATGCCCAGCGCCCGCGCCACCGTGCGGGCGCGGCGTTCATCGCCTCGGCGCACCAGCAGCGTGGTATGCGCCGTGGAATCGGTGTTGTCGTAGCTGACGACATCGATGCCACGGGAACGCAGCAGCCGCGCGGCGGTGCGTGCCAGTCCGCGATGATCGGTGCCGTTCATGACCTCGACGATGGCGCTTTCCTGTCCGTCGGGAATGGCCCAGGCAAGCTCCGCAGGCGGCCGAGCCGCCGTACCCGCGTGCTGCGGCCCGGGAGCGCCAGTGCTGCGGAACACGACGAGCATGGCGGCAGCGGCCACAAGGAGGGCCGCCAGGATCAGGACGGGGGTTCGGCGAGACTGTTCCAGAAACGCACCATTGGCTCAAGCAGCGGCCAGTCGGACTCGATCACGTGGAGCATGCGGGCCCGGGCCACCTCGCGCAGGACGTGCTGGGTGCGCCGCGGGAACTCGCTCGCGAGCTGGGCACGATGATCATGATCGAAGGCGCGGCCTGGTTCCAGATAATCGGCGCAGTAGAGCACCCGGCCCACCATGTCCCATTCGGCGAGCCCCACGGAGTGATAGCGCACCGCGTCGAGCACGCCGCGATCGGTCTCGCCCTCGGCCTTGGCGCGGGCGGCGCTGGCGGGACCATGGCGCAGCTCGACCGGGCCGGTCATGCTGGATGCCCACTCAGTGAGCGTCGCATCATCCGCATCGCGCAGGGCGTCATGCAGCCAGATCGCCCGGAGCCAGCGGTTGCGCTCGGAATCGGGCACGCCCATCGCCTCGGCCCACTCCGCCGCCAGCTGGGCTACGCGGGTGACGTGTGCGATCCGTTCCGGGCTGATCTCGGACCACGGGGGAAGCGTTGGACGAAGTGCGGGAGATGTCAGGGCTTGATCCGGGACGGCTGCATGGTGGACCTCATTGCGCTTCGCGCTTGGCGCCGGGCGCTCAGCGCTCAGCGCTCCGCTCGAAGCGCCGGACGAACGACACGGTTCTGCGCGTCCACAAAGACCACGCGGGGCTGGTACTCCGCCAGCTCGGCATCCTCGAAGGTGCCATAGGCAATGAGAATGACGAGGTCGCCCGGGAGGCCCAGCCGGGCAGCGGCGCCGTTCAGCTGCATCACCCCGGAGCCACGGGGACCCGGAATCACGTAGGTGGTGAAGCGCGCGCCGTTGTTGATGTTCACGACCTGGATTTCCTCGAACTGGACCAGGTCAGCGGCGTCGAGCAGGTCCTCATCCACAGTGAGCGATCCCTCGTAATTCAGGTCCGACGAGGTGATGGTGGCCCGGTGGATTTTCGATTTCATCAGGTGACGACGCACGGCGCTCAATCCTCTCCCAGGATGACATTGTCGATCAGGCGCGTGCTGCCCACCCGCACCGCAATGGCGATAATGGTGCCGGGTTCGGCGGTGGCAACGGGCAACATCTCCTCGGGCTCGACCACCGCAATATAGTCCGCTGCGAGGCCGGCCTGCACCTCCAGCGTGGCGCGTACCCGCTCGGCCAGGCGACCGGCGTGATGCTCTCCGGCATCGAAGGCGGCGCTCGCGGTCGCAAGCGCCGCATGCAGCGCCGTCGCCTGGTGGCGCTCGGCGGGCGAGAGATAGACGTTCCGGCTGCTCAGCGCGAGACCATCACGATCGCGCACGATGGGCACCCGCTCCAGGCGCAGGTTCCAGTCAAGGTCGCGTACCATCTGGCGGACCAGCGTGAACTGCTGGATGTCCTTCTGGCCGAAGCAGGCCACCTCGGGCTCCGCCAGGTGGAAGAGCTTGCCCACCACGGTCAGCACGCCGGCGAAATGATCGGGCCGGACACTGCCTTCCCAGCGGCCGGCGAGGTCGCCGGGCGTGATCCGCGTGGCCGAGCCGGCGGGATACATCGTCTCGGCATCGGGCAGGAAGAGAAGATCAACGCCGCGTTCACGCGCCAGCGCGCGATCACGCTCGAGGTTGCGGGGATAGCGGGCGAGGTCTTCGGCTGGACCGAATTGCAGGGGATTGACGAAGATGCTCATGACGACCGCGTCGGCCGAGTGGCGCGCCGCATCTACCAGCGCCAGATGGCCTTCGTGCAGCGCCCCCATGGTGGGCACCAGCGCCACTCGGCGCCCCTCTTCCCGGCGGGCGCGCCGCCACGCCCGGAGCTGGCCGATGCCACTGACCTCAAGCATGCTCAGTCGAAGCTGTGCGCGGCGTCGGGGTACCGGCCGGTCCGCACCTCGTCCGCGAACGTAGCAGCGGCAGTCCGGATAGTCGCAGCCAGGTCGGCATAGCGCTTCAGGAACTTGGGCGTGAACTGTTCGTTCATGCCCAGCATGTCGTGCAGCACGAGCACCTGACCGTCGCAGTGTGCGCCGGCTCCGATGCCGATGGTAGGCACCGCAAGCGCCTCGGAAACCCGGCGGGACAGCTCGGCTGGCGTCAGCTCGAGCACAATGGCACAGGCGCCAGCCTGCTCCAGCGCCAGGGCATCCGCCACCAGCCGGTCGGCAGCATCCGCCTCCCTGCCCTGCACCCGGTAGCCACCGAGCGCGTGAACCGACTGGGGAGTGAGCCCCAGGTGCCCGATCACCGGAATGCCTCGCTCCACCAGTGCCGCCACGGTGGGCGCCATGGCCCGGCCACCCTCCAGCTTGACGCCATTGGCACCGGTTTCCTGCATGACGCGTCCCGCATTGCGGATCGCGTCTTCGATGGAAATCTGGTAGGTCAGGAAGGGGAGGTCGACGAACACCAGCGCATCAGTGCCCCGCCGGACGCTGGCGCCGTGGTAGATCATCTGATCGAGCGTCGCGCTGAGGGTGGAGTCGCGCCCCGCCAGCACCTGGTTGACGGAGTCGCCGACCAGGAACACGTCGACCGGCGCGGAGTCGAGGATGTGCGCGAACATCGCATCGTAGCAGGTCAGCATCACGATGGGGCGACCGGCCGACTTCATCGCGGTGAGCTCGGGCACGGTGCGGGGACGGCGTTCAGTCGTCATGGGCAAGCAGCTCCGCGAGTTCGCGCTGCCAGAAATCCCGCGCCGGCAGCCCCGGATGGGGTAGCGTCAGGCCGGGCTCGTCGAGCGTGACATCATCATAACGCACTACATCCAGGTCGAGCGTGCGCGATTCCCACCGTCCGGCCAGCTCGCGCATGCGGCCAGCGGCGCGCTCGATCCGCTGGCATTCCACAAGCAACTCACGCGGACTCAACCGGGTGCGGAGCCGCACCATCTGATTGAGGTATGGCGGCTGCCGGCGCCCGCCGAGCGGCGCCGTCTCCTCCACGCTGCTGGCGGCCACAAGCCGGGTGGATCGCAGGGCGCCGAGGGACTCACGCGCAAAGGCCAGGTACGCTTCGCGATCGCCAAGGTTGCTTCCGAGCGCCACGAAAACGTCGTGCATCGCTGCCCTTACGCCCCGACAGCGAAGTGCCGGGCCAGCACCTGAAGCTCGGCTGCCATCTCCGCCAGCGCCCGCGTGGTCTGCTCCAGCTCGGCCTGCCCCATCGCCGCTTCGGCGGAGCGCGTGGTCAGCTGCCGCGTGTCGTCACGCATGCGCCGGGATGACTCGGCCACGCGCTGGATGCGCTCGTTGAGGGTATGGAAAGAATCTTCCTGGATCGTGGCCATCTCGGCAACGCGCCGAGCGTGCCGCCCCGCGTCGCCGGTCGCGCCGACGATGGCCTCGAATGCGCTCGCAGCGGCCGAGCTCACTTCCTCCACGTCGGCCGCCACCGTCTGGCCGATGCGCATCTGGCGCCCCACCGCGTCCACCTGGCTGGAGACTTCCGCCACCAGCGAACCCGCCTCTCGCGCCGCTTCGAGCGATTGGGCGGCGAGATGGCGGATCTCTTCTGCGACCACGGCAAAGCCACGCCCCTCGCGGCCGGCTCGCGCAGCCTCGATGGCCGCGTTCAGCGCAATGAGATTGGTGGCATCGGCGATTTCCCGGATCGAGCCGATGAATCCGGTGATGCGCCGGCTGACCTGGCCCAGGGAGCCCACCTGTTCCGAACTCTCGCCCACGAACTGCTTGAACTGCGCCAGGCGGCGCAGGGCGTCACTCACGACCGCCTGATTGTGGGCAGCAGTGTCCGCCGCGCGCTGGCTGGCGGCAGCAGCCTTGGAGCCTTCCTCGGCCATCCTGGCAGTGATGCCGCTCATCGTGTCGGTGGCATCCTGACCCTCGCGCACGAATGCGTCCTGGTCGCCCACGGTGCTCTCGACCGCCCGCGACACTTCGGCCAGCGCATCGGCACTGTCGCGGAGCGAGTCGGTGGCACGCTGCAGGGCCGCGACCTGGGTGCCGATCAGTTCCACCAGGCCGGTCAGCGGTCGCCGCAGCTCGGCGATATGAATGGCGGTGGCGACCTGCGCGGCGATAGTGCTGAGGGCGGCCAGGTCCTTCCCGTGATAGACGTTCCGCTTGAAGTGATCGAGCTCGATCGTGCCCAGGGTGTTGTCGCCGAAGCGCAGCGGATGGATGACGACGCACTGCACGTCGGGATCCGGCCGCGTGATGCGCGGATCGTTACTGGCATTCCGGATGTGCACCAGCCGGGCGCTCGTGACCGCATGGCCCCGCAGCGGGATCAGCTCCGCCGACGGCACGCCCCGGTGGGGCCGCCCGATGCCGCTGCGGTACATGAGTGACGCGCTATCACCCTCCATCCGATAGATGCGAAAGTCGCCCCAGTCGAGCAGACGGTAGGCCAGCCGCTCGATGTGCTCCAGCGAATCCTGCAGTGTCACGTTGCTGGCAATGGCCATCTCCATGAGATGGACCTTGCTCAGGTCCTCGGCGGCGATCGCTTCCTCGAGGATCTTGCGAGTGAGGGCCCCGAGCACCGCGAGGAGGAAGAGCACCGCAAGCCAACCGGCCGGCTGCAGGGTCTCGATGGCCGCCACGATGACGACCACGCCGATCATGGTTATCAGGTATGAGACAATTTCCCAGCGCAGGATGAGGAGGCGCTCTTCGACGTCCAGTTTGCTGCGGATCAGCAGGGTGAAGTAGAAAAGTGCCCGGCCGGTAATGAAGTACGCGGCCAGCAGGGCGAACGCGGCCGGGATGAAGTCCACGCCGAGGCTCGGTGCGCCGGTCAGCCGCAGCACCATCGCGTAGAGGCCGTAGGCGGCGACGAAGGCGATGATTTCCCGGCCAGTGTTGACCAGCGCCGAACGCAGCTCCTTCCGGAGGACCAGCACATCCCCGATCGCAACGCCCAGCAGCAGCGCGAGTACCGTAGTGGCAGGTCCAAGGATGGCAGCACCGGTCAGCGCCGCAAGCGAGGTCTGGGTGAGATAGCTGTACTTGCTGAGCCGGATCGGTGCGATCCGCACCGCCATCGTGCCGAGCAGGAGGACCCCTGCCCCGACCGGCTGGTCCAGCCATCGGGTGTCGAGCAACAAGGCGAGTCCCGCCACCAGCAAGCCGCCCGCCTGAAGCGCGAAGGCATACCACCGAAGCAGGGCCGCCACCCGTAGCGTCATGCTGCCCGCTCCATTGCCCCATGCAGCGCAGCGAGCCTGGCCTCGAGACCTGCGATGCCGTCGCGCTCGAGCGACTCGACCAGGGCGCTGCCCACCACGACGCCGTCAGCCAGCGCTGCCACCTCGCGCGCCTGCGAGGTCCTGGAAATGCCGAATCCGACGGCCACCGGCCGCGCGCTGGCGCGCCGCACCCGGGCTACTTGCGCCTCGAGGTCCGAGGCGAGGCTCTGGCTGGCGCCTGTCACGCCCAGCCGCGCCACGAGGTAGAGAAAGCCGCGGGCGGAGTTCCCGATGCTCGCGAGGCGCGGATCGGGCGTGGTAGGCGCTACCAGCGGCACCAGGGCAACGGGGCTCTCGGCCACCATCCGCTCGATCGCCGGGTCGGCGCCGACCGGCAGGTCGGTCAGGAGCAGCCCGGCCACGCCGGCCGACGCTGCATCGCGCAGCAGCCTCGGCAGGCCATAGGCGAGCACCGGATTCAGGTAGGTGAACAACACGACGGGCCTGCGGAGGGCCGAGTCCCGGATGAGGTCGAGAGTGCCTCCAAGCGTCATCCCCTTCTGGAGGGCCGTGTAGCTCGAACGCTGGATGGTGGGCCCGTCGGCCAGCGGATCGCTGAAGGGGACACCGACCTCGAGGATATCGCCCCAGCGATCAGCCGCGCGAAGCGCAGCCCCGGACGTCGCGCGATCGGGGAAGCCTGCGGTGAGGTATGGTACCAGCGCCGCCCGCCGCCGGGCTCGAAGCGCCTCGAAGGTGGTGACGAAGG
>DAIMFY010000044.1:0-11007 GCA_036724295.1 Gemmatimonadales bacterium
GGATGGTGGTCGAGGATCAGCTCATTGATGGCGTTGTACTGCTTGACCAGGATGCGGAAGTCGCCGGTCTCGTCGTGGGTGCGGAGCTCGGCGGGGCGGCGGATATCGCGCTCGGAATAGGGCGCGCCTTCCACCAGCTGGCCCACGTCATTCTGGTAGCGCTTGGGAAAGCGCACGTGCCCGCGGCTCTCGATGACCAGCATCTTGGTCGCGCCCGCCGTGGCGTCGAGCCGCCAGCGATGCAGGATGTTGCGATGCACCACGACGTAGTCGCCGGCGTGGTAGGGCAGGTCTCCGAAGGGCGACTCCAGCACCCCGCTTCCCTCCACGACGTAGACCACTTCGTCCGCCTGCGAATTGCGGTAGAAGTGGGCATCGATCTCGTCCGGCTCGACGTACAGCATGGCGACTTCATCATTGAAGAGGATCGGCAGACGATCGAGCGTAGGGCTTCCGCCCTCCTTGACCTGCGCCGTCTTGAAGTGCCGGTGACGCAGCGAGGTGTCGTCGTCCTTCTCCCACTTGATCTCGCGCAGGCGGCGAGCCGACTTCACCGTGGTCGGCGGATGCGTGTGGTACAGGAGCGACGAGGTGCCATGAAAGCCCTCGTGGCCCATCAGTTCTTCCGCGTACAGCCCGCCATCGGGCCGGCGGAACACGGTGTGACGCTTGGGCGGGATCTTGCCCAGCGTGTGATAGATCGGCATCGGACTACTCCTTCGGTTCCGTTGCTAGGCCGACACGGTATGGGTGGCCCGCGGGCCGCCCTTGCACAACTCTCCTGCGACGGGACGCAGGGCTACAGATTGCCGCGCTCGGCCTGCTCGCGCTCGATGGCCTCGAACAGCGCCTTGAAGTTGCCGGCACCGAAGCTCTTGGCGCCCTTCCGCTGGATGATTTCATAGAAGAGCGTGGGACGGTCCTGGACCGGCTTGGTAAAGATCTGCAGCAGGTAGCCCTCCTCGTCCCGGTCCACCAGGATGCCCAGCTCCCTGAGCGGCGCGATGTCCTCGTCGATGTGGCCCACCCGATCGAGCACCGAGTCGTAATAGGTGCCCGGCACCCGGAGGAACTCGACACCGCGGTCGCGCAGCGACGAGACCGTCTTGACGATATCGTCGGTGGCGATGGCGATGTGCTGGCAACCCGGGCCATGGTAGAACTCCAGGTACTCGTCGATCTGGCTCTTCTTCTTGCCCTGGGCCGGCTCATTGAGCGGGAACTTGATGCGGCCGTTGCCATTGGCGACCACCTTCGACATGAGCGCCGAGTATTCGGTGCTGATTGCCTTGTCGTCAAACGAGATCAGGTTGTAGAAACCCAGCACCTTCTCGTAGAAGCCGACCCACTCATTCATCTTGCCCAGCTCGACGTTGCCGACACAGTGATCGACATACTTGAGCCCCACAGGCGACGGATTGTACCGCGACTCGACGTCACGGAAGCCCGGCATGAATGTGCCCTTGTAGTTCCGCCGCTCCACCAGGGAGTGGATGGTGTCGCCGTAGGTGCAGATCCCGGCGATGATCACTTCGCCCTGGTCGTCCTTGAGCACCTGCGGTTCATAGGCCACCTTGGCGCCCCGCTCCACCGCCTTGCTGAACGCATCGCGCGCATCATCCACCCAGAGCGCCAGATCCTTGACGCCGTCGCCGTGCAGCCGCACATGTTCCGCGATCGGGCCCTCGGGGCTGAGCGGCGTGGTGAGCACCAGCCGCACCTTGTCCTGCTGCAGTACATAACTCGCGCGGTCGCGGACCCCGGTTTCCGGACCGCGATACGCCACGAGCCGGTACCCGAATGCGGCCTGATAATAGACGCTGGCCTGCTTGGCATTCCCGACGTAGAACTCGAGATAGTCCGTCCCATTGATCGGGAACGTGTCGGTGGTGGGGCTGGCCGCGGGAAGAGTGCTCGTCATCCTGCTCTCCATGCTGTCGAAGTACCAAGTGGTGAGACTTTCAATATATATGGGTCCGTGCCCATATATCGGTACGGCCGCGACGAGGGGCCGGCCGGCCAGTGTGCAACTTTCAGCTGGCGGCGCATCTCCCGGCCGTCTTGCAATGCCCCGGACGCTGCGGCGGGACCCTCGAACCCGGAACTCGCGCTGATGACAGAGGATACAGGCCGGCTGTTCGAGCAGTACTACCCGTCGCTCGTGCGCATGCTCTGGCGCCGCACGGGCGACCGGGACCGCGCGGAGGAGCTGGCGCAGGAGACGTTCGCGCGGGCCGTGGAGGCTCCTCCCCTCAGCCCGCGGCCGTGGCTCTTTGCGGTGGCGCTGAACCTGGTCCGTGAGGATGCCCGGCGCGCCAGCCGGCAGGGCCGGCGGCTTCAGCTCCTCAAGGCCGAGACTCCCACCACGTCGCCCGCGGCGGATGCGGAGTTCGAACGGAGAGAACGGCAGCAGGCGGTTCGCAGCGCGCTCGCGCTGCTCAATGAGCGCGACCGGGAAGCGCTCCTGCTCAAGGCCGAGGGTTTCAGCTACGACGAGATTGCCACCAGCCTGGGACTGGCCCGGGGCGCCGTCGGTACGACGCTGGCGCGGGCGCGCAAGCGACTGGTCGAGGCGTTCCACGCCGGGGAGAGCAGACGACATGCAGCATCCTGACGACGATCTTCTCACCGAGTTTCTCGATGGCGAGCTGGACGCGACGGTTGCCACCGAGCTCGACGCTCACCTTGCCGGATGCTCCGCATGCCATGCGCGCGCGCAGGCGCTTCGCGCCGTCGCCAACGAAGCCAGCGGCCTGCTTACGGAACTCGAATCGGAAAGCCCCGGGGCAGCCGTGTCAGCCGCGCCCACCGACAGCACGGCGTCGCCGGCTGATCGCGGTTCGCCGATCGTGCTCCTGCCGTACAACGAAATGGCATACTGGCGCCGAAGCAGCTGGCGCCGCACACTGGGTATTGCTGCCACTCTGGTAGTGGCGGCGGGTGCCGGCTGGTTGGCATTCCGCCCAGATGCTCCCGGAGGGCGGGTGGATTCTGCATTCCTCTCCAGCACCCAAGCTCCGGGCGCATCACCCAGTGTTACGGCTGACGCGGGCGACGACTCGAGCGCCCTTGTGTCAGCCGATTCGTCAGGCCTCGCGGCGAGCTCAGGCGCTGGGCAGGCCGAAAGCGCGGATTCCGAAGCGCGAGCGGCCGGGCAGCGGCCTGAGGCAACACGAGACACCAGGCCAGTGACGCTGGCGCAGGCCGACGCTCCCGCGCCAGCCCCGGCGGAGCGGCCCAGCTTCGGCCAGCCAACCGTCACACCGCTGGCGCCAAGGCAGGAAAGCGCCCGCGCCCGCTCCGTCGCCGTCTACGACACCGACCTCAGCACGCGCGAGCCGCAGCGAGTGACGGAGCTCAAGGCCAGCACCAGCCGCCGGGAGCCGCTGGCCGTCGAGCGCGACGCGCAGCTTTCCAGCCGCATCGGACTGGATGAGGCCAAGCAGCAGCTCGGGGGAAACCTTCATGTCATCGAGGGTCTCAGTCCCGAGATGGTAGGGCTGGTACCGGGCCGGCTCGTGCCTGGCGCTGATCCCTCCCGCCCTGTGGTGCGCGTCGTCTATCTCGGCACCGATGGACAGGCGTTCTTCCTCGATCAGCAACGTGTGGAGAATGCCCTGAGTGCGCAGCGCGCCGCTTCTTCCCAGGCGCCGGACAGCTGGATGGCCGGGAACGTCCAGCTGCGGCTGCACGGTGGACTGTCACAGGATTCGCTGAACGGACTGGCGCGGAGGGTGAAGTAGGGGTCAGGGGCCAGGGATCAGGGTTGTAAGGCCACCGCTCGCTGAGACTCCCTGACCCCTCATCCCTGACCCCTGATCCCTACTCGCAGGTCTCCCGCCGCGTGAACTGCGTCACACCAGATGGTCCCACCTTGAGCCGGGTGCTGAGCGAACCGTTCTGGTCGAGACTGGCGGGCAGCTCCCGGCGCTCCACCGTGGCCAGCGCCGACTGGTCGCGGTCCGACATGGCGCTTTCCTGGTGCTCGGCGACGCTTGCGAAATACTGGACACCGCTTGCAAGATCGCGTGCGTCGAGCTTGCCGCTGGTGGAAAAGCGGCTGCGGTAGTTCCCCGTCGCATCGATCGTCACGAACTTGGCCAACTCGAGGTGCCCGCTCACGTGCAGGAAGCGAGGCACGTCGGCGCAGAACGGACGCGGGATGTCCTGCCCGAAGTCGACCGGGACGATTTCGGAGAAGGTGCCGGGCATTGCCGGCACGTCGGCCATGACGTCGAGCACCGTTGCACGGCCGTCCCCATTCCTGATCGGCTGGTCCTGGTCCACCAACGGGGCGGGATTGCCGAAATCGAGCCGCACGAAGCCGAGTACGGCCTGTCCGTCCGCCGAGGACGCGAGCGCGTTCCAGAGATCCTTGAGGATAGTCCGGTGCTCGGTAGCGCTGATCACATCGGTGGCGCTGACCGCAGCCGGATTAACCAGTCCCGAACGCAGCAGGTCGTAGCTGACGAATTCTTCCGCGCGTTCCCAGCTCAGCACCTGGTGATCGGCCGTGCCCGGGATCAGCATCTCGAAGTGCCCATTGGCGACGGTGAACGCGCCGAGACGGAAGAGCCGGAGGTGAAAGCGCACCGGACCGAAGTCACCGCACGCAAGCTGCACCACGCTCCCGGCCCATCCCTCCTCACCGCCGTAGGCTGTCTGCATGTCACCGATCGCGTCGTGCCACCGGCAGGTGAACGGGGCGACGGGAGGGTAGCCCGGAATCGCGTCCCCGAGCGCCGCGGTCCGGTTGCCGTCGAGGCCCAGCAGGATGGCGCGGATCGTCCGCGGATCGGCGTGTCCGGTGAAGACCAAGTTGACGGGATCGAAATTTTCCCCGGCCGCGAATTCCGTCCGCGTGTAGGGAAGGAACGTGAGCGATCCCGGGGAGCCGATGATGCCGGTCGTGACCACCCCGGAAGGGGCGGGTGCGCCCTGCCGTGCGCTGTTGGCCGAGCGGAGTTCTGGCTGGCTGGGGGATCCGGCATCACATGCGGCCACAAGCGTGGCGGCGAGAACCAGCGGCATCGAGGCGCGCATAACAGCTCCGTCGAGAGGGTGGATACTCAGATGGAAGCTGCGCGGCCGGGTCAAGCGGCAGTCAAGCCGGTGGATCGAGCCCGGCGCGCTGGCGGAGGCGCCGGCGTGCGCCGGGCGTAACGAAGTCACGATCGATCACGTCCCGGACCACTCGCGCGAGGAAGGCGTAGCCACGGGCGTCGGATTCCAGCCAGCACTGGGACTCGAGCCGATCGAGCGTAGGACTCAGGGCAGTCGTGGTGTGTCCGGTGCCCCGCTGGAGCAACGCAGGATCCACCCGCGGGCCAAGCACCGCGAGCGCGGCGAGCACTTCCCGCTCGGGCGCACTGAGGCATCCAAAATTGACGCGCACGGCGGCCGTGATGGCGTCCGGCTGATCAGCGGGAAAGGTGGCATCGAGCGTCCGGGAAGCCGCGGGCCAGGACCCGGTGTCAGGCGGCAGGCCCGCGGCGATAGCGCTGAGCAACTCACCCACGAGTGCCGGCTGCCCAGCGCTGTCGGCGAGAAGCCGGCGCGCAAGCCGCTCCTGCGCGTCTGGTTTCCATTCCGCGAACCGCTCGGCTACGAGGCAGGTGAGGGCGTCGAGAGACAGCGGCGCGATTTCCACCACCGCCCCCTGCCATTCCCGCCCAATGTGCGCCCGCGCCCGGTCCACGGCCGGCACTTCGTCGTCCGGCCGGATGGTGAGGCACAGGCTCACGGGGAGCGAGGCACAGTCACGCAGGAGTGCAAGTTCGGCATCCAGTGACCGTGCATCGTTCCACTGCACGTCATCGTGGATGAGCATGATCGGGCCCGTGCTCGCCGCTGCGCGGAGCACTTCGGTGAAGGCGTGCGAGAGACTTCCCTTCACCGGCGCCACGCCGGGGAAACGTTCCTGCCATTCCGGGAGGAGCAACGTGAACACGCCTAGCGCCTCGCTGGCGGCACCGCCGACGCCCGGTGCGTCCAGGAGCCCGCCGCGCGCGAGGGCAAGCAGGCCGGCACACTCGAGCGGAAGGTCGCCCGGCATGGCGTGCGCCATCACCACCGCGGCCCCGTCGAGCCGGGCATGCTGGGCCAGCTCGGCCACCAGTCGCGACCGTCCACAGCCGTCCCGCCCACGCACAAGGAGCAGTGCGCTGCGCGCCGCTTTGCGACAGCTGTCCCACGCAGACGAGAGTGTCGCGAGCTGAGCGTCCCGCTCCACCAGGCGCAGCCGGCGCTGGCTTCCGGACGATGATGCCTCGCCCGGTTCCTTCGGATGCAGCGGGCCCGCGCGAATCAGGGTGGCGAGCTTGCGAAGTGCGGCTCCCGTCGCGGTGTCGAGATCACCCAGCCGGCGCTCAAGATCGGCATACGCCGCCAGCGCGCCGGCGCGATCGCCTGCGAGCGCGAGCGCCTCCATCAGCCGCTGGGTCGCGAGCTCCGACGCTGGGTCGAGTGCCATGGCACGCCGGGCCAGGTCAGCAGCGGCGGCCGTATCGCCGCGGTGCCACTCATCGCGACTGGAAGACAGTAGCGCCTGTTGCATGCGGCCGTGCCAGGTCCGGCGCTCACCGTCGAGCCACTGCTCGAATTCGTTGCTGTCGCCCAGGCTGAGGCCTTCAAGGAACTGCCCCCTGATGAGAGGGGTGGCGTCGGCCGGGGAGCCTGAGCCAAGGAGGCGAACCAGTTCGTCGGCATCCGACTCGATGCAAGCTGGCAGGAGCCTCAGTTCTCCCACTCCCGACACGATCGACTCGGCACCCGCCGCGCGACGGATCACCCGCACCGCCTCGTTCAGCGAGTGGCGGGCGTCCGCCTCGGGCTTGTCGGGCCACAGCAGTGCAACGAGCCGATCCCGTGCATGCGGTCGCGAACCCTTGAGCGCCAGATATACCAGCAGGCCCGCGTGCTTGCGCCAGCGGAGCCCGGGTGGCGCCGGCGCTCCGTCGACGAGGATCTCGAGCGGACCCAGCATCCGGAGCTGGATCACTGGCACTTGACTGCCTCTGCCCTTGCGCGCGCGAGCTGGACACTGAGGTGAGCATCGGCGTGGCGCCAGAGTTCACTCGCGCGACGCATGAGGGCGCAGGCCTCCCGAGTCCGGCCCAGTCGCAGGAGGACCCCCGCGCGGCGCACCCGCGCCGGAACGCTCAATACCTGGTCCACCTCACCGGCCTGGGGCGGGCCCTGTGGCCAGCCTCGAAGGTCGGAGCTCTCGTACCACCCGAGCGTCGCCACGGCAGCCGTGTCCCGATCCAGTGCCAGCTGCCAGTCGGCGCGCGCCAGGTGCAGAACCGAACGGGCAAAAGGGTCATCGGCTGGTACGCCGAGATCCGCCATGAAGAGAGTGTCGGTGGAATTCAGCGCGCGGCTGGGATCGCTGCCGCCGATAAGCATCGCGCCCAGCAGGGCGTGCAGCCGAATGGCTGTGGAGTCATGCATGGCAGCGAGTGACTCGTCCCAGTGCCTGGCCGTCTCCAGGTCTCCGCGATGCACCGCGTCTGTCCCAAGCGCCCACTGGGCTCGAGCGGTCCACGACGATACGCCTGGTGCGGTGGCGAGGCGGGTGAGCGCCGCTCGTGCACGGGCGCTGACCGCGCTGTCAGCGACCGGCAGGCCGAGGACCGGAGGCAAGAGTCGCCACTCAAGCTGCTGCAGCTGCATCTCCCGGGTCGGACTCAGCACTGCCGCGGAGTCCAGGGCAGCGAGCCCCTCGACGGCGCGTCCCGTTGCGAGCGCGGCAACCGCGCGCGCCACGGTGGCCGATGGCAATCCGGTCGAGTCGGCGGTGCGCCCGATGGCGGAGGCCAGGTCCCGCTGGAATTCCGGGATGTCGAAGGTGAGTCCCAGGCGGAGGTACGGTGCGACGGCCGAACCGGCGCGGCCGTACTTCCAGATGGCGTAACGACGCCAGAGCGCGCCCTTCACGCCGCCGAATCGAACGACCCGTGCGAGGTTGAAGAGCTCACCCAGCGTGTCGGCGCCTGTTCCGTGGGCCGCGCGCAAGGCCATCCGCCGTCTCCACATGGCCGCAGCGGCCTCACGGTCACCCAGGTGCGTGTATCCCCAGACGAGGTGGTCGTAGATCGCCACCTGATCGAGGTAGGGGTCGCTGGGAGCGCGACGCCGCATGTCGTCGAGCACCTGTCGCAGGGGGATGCCGAGGAGGGCACCCCGGTGGAGGTGCTCGTCGAAGAGCAGCAGCTGCGCCCGGCTGTTGTCGGGATGGGAGTCACGCAGAGCCCGCAACAGTGATTCCCGCCGACGGAGGTTGGGCACGTCCATGGCGGCGAGCAGTGCATGGTACGATGCCGGCAGGGTCGCGAGCGCGGCGGGGTACGTGACCGAATCCGCCGAGCGACGCCAGAGCGCAAGCAACCGCAGCTCCCAGGCGGGCCGGCCGAAGGAGGGATCGCTCCTCAGCGCCGCCGTGAAGAGCGATTCCGCCGCCGCCCAGTCATCGTTTGCAAACGCACCGAGTCCGTCGACCAGCGCGCGCATGGCGGCGAAGTTGCCGCCGCCGCTGGCGGAAAGTTCCCTGAACTCGGTGAAATACTTCGGGTAGATCACGTGCACCATTGAATCGGCCACATCGCGCGCCCACTGGCCCAGCTGCGCCGTATCGCCCGGTACCCTGGCATTCCGGACGGTGCGCCCGGTCGAGTCATGAATGATGAGCACCAGCGTGTCGCGCCCGTCGCCCTGGACCACCCTGCCCTCGCCCCACCAGCGCGAATGGATGCGCCGGGGGACGAGTCCGTCGGCGTGGGCGCCGGCGGAGTCCCACCACGACAGGACTTCGGTGAATGGCCGGAAGCTCCATCGCGGCGACCATTCCAGCTCCGCAGCGGCGAACTTCGCGAGTTCACGCCCGACTTCTCCCCCTGCGTGGAACGGCACCAGGGCCAGATCGCTTTCCGCGGAAGTGATGCGTTCGGTGGGCGACCAGATGCCGGGGAGCAGCGGGCGACTCGGCGGCAGCAAGGCTCCGGCCAGCAGCAGCATCGCGATCAACAGTGCCGCGTACGCGGCATGGCTCCTGGCATGAGCGGCCGATGGCGGGCGGAGCGCGGCCAGCATGGCGCGGGCATCAGGCCAGCGTTCGGACGGCTCGACCAGGAGCGCGCGCTGCAGCGCAGGGCGAAGCCACGCGGGGACCGCGCGCCAGTCGTGCCGCTTCGGCGTGGCCAGGGCGGGCCAGGAACGGCCGGTTGCTGCCTCGTAGAGTACCATCGCTGCTGCGTAGAGATCAGCCGACGGCGTGACGGGCCGGCCGGCAAGCTGCTCCGGCGCCATGTACGCCAGCGTGCCAGGCTGCGTGCCCTCGGCGGTCACCGGGTCGGCCGTTTCGTTTTCAGCCAGCAATCGGGCGATACCGAAATCGCCCAGCAGATAGCGACCGGACAGCCTGAAGATGTTCGACGGTTTGACGTCACGATGAATGACCGCAGCGGCGTGAGCATAGGCCAGGGCGCCCAGCAGGTCGTGGGCGAGCTGGACAACGCCAGCGCGAGTCAGTGGCCCGCGGGCAAGTTCGGCTGCCAGGGTCTCGCCCGGCGCGTAATCCATGACGTAGTACAGCAATCCGCCGTCATCGGCAGGATGCGAGTCATGAATTGCCAGGATGTTGGGGTGGTTGAGGCGAGCGAGCAGCCGCGCTTCCCGCGTGAATCGCTCGATGCTGCGGGCCGTGGCCAGCTCGGGGCGCAACACCTTGATGGCAACGATGCGGTCGAGCCGGGTATCCCGCGCGCGGAAGACATGCCCCATGCCACCGGCGCCGAGCTTGGCCTCGATGAGATAGCGCGGCGCGAGGGCCACGGCGGCACGGTGCTGTAGGGCATCCATCGCAGGGGATGTCCCTAACATACAGCCCGGCACGTCCGGCGCCACACCCGCGCGGCGACCCACGTCACAGCCCGGCGGCGCGCTCCGGGGCCACTATGGACATCCGAGTCGGATCGTGATCTCCCTCCCCCAAGGAGTCTGCATGCTTGCTCATCGTGTGCACCGCTCAACCGCCATGCTGCTGGCCCTGACGATCGCCTCGGCCGGCTGCTACAAGAATGCCCAGCGCGGAGCCGTCATCGGAGCCGCCGGCGGCGCCGTGGTCGGGGGCGCCATCGGCGCCGCATCCGGCTCCACGGCCAAGGGCGCGATTATCGGCGCCGCAGTGGGCGGCGCGGCCGGCGCGATCATCGGTGACCAGATGGACCGCCGAGCCAAGGAAATCGATCAGGACATCCCGGGTGCCAAGGTCGAGCGGGTAGGTGAAGGGATCCTGGTGACGTTCGACTCCGGCATTCTCTTCGGATTTGATTCGACGGTGGTGCGCAGTGAGGGCCAGGAGAACCTCAGGAACCTCGCGGACAACCTCGACAAGAATCCGGACACCGATCTCCTGATCGTGGGCCACACCGACAGCGTCGGATCCGACAGCTACAACCAGACGCTCTCGGAGCGACGCGCCGAGGCGGCTGCGAACCTGCTGCAGGCTGATGGCGTCGACCGCGCACGCATCAGGATCGCCGGCCGCGGCGAGACCGAGCCGGTGGACTCGAATGATACGGCTGACGGCCGACAGAGGAATCGGCGAGTCGAAGTGGCGATCTACGCGAATGACAAGCTGAAGGCGGAAGCGAAGCGGCAGGCGGAGGGGAGCTGAGCTGTGAGCTGTGAGCTGTGAGCTGTGAGCTGTGAGCCGACCACAATACGGCTCATGGCTCCTAGCTCACAGCTCGCAGCTCCTCACATGCTATCCGTATTCACCTTCACCCGCACTCCGGTCGAGTCGGCGTGGATAGTGTCATTGCCCGTTCGCACATCGACGCCCGAACCGCTCTCGCTCGGGGCGGGCTGCGCCGCAGGCGGGGCCTCCTTCGTTTCGATGCGGGTCGTTTCCTTGCAGGCGGTCGCCGAGAGAAGGGCGGCGGCCGCGGTAATAGCGATGAATGCGCGCACGAATTACCTCCTGGGTGAAGTGGACGGCGTGCTTCG
>DAIMFY010000045.1:0-10993 GCA_036724295.1 Gemmatimonadales bacterium
TGCCCGTCTTGCCCGTCTTGCCCGTCTCGTAGAATCAACATTTCCCCCACATTCACCGTATTGATCAGGATGAAATCTCTCCTTTCCTGCGTCCTCCCTTTCCTTATAGTAGCGTGCGTTGGCACTCCGTCGGTGCAAGGAGTGGCCGGGACCGCGCCCGGGCCTGCGGAGCCGTGGATTCCACCGCTGTCCGTGACACAGCGAAATGCCGCCGACACGGCCACCCCGGACATTGCGCTGCCGCCGGATATCGCTGAGCGGGCGAGCCACCTGACCCTGGGTGAGCTGATCGATATCGGGCTTCAGAACAACACCGCCACCCGCCAGTCGTGGGCACAGGCGCGGGCGGCCGCTGCCAGCTACGGGTCGGCGCGAGGCGAGTGGCTGCCAACGCTCGATGCCGACGTGAATGCGACTCGCCTCAAGACCACGGCCAGCCAGGGCCGGAGTGCGGTCCAGCAGTCGGTCTTCGCACCCAGCCTTTCGCTCTCCTGGCTGCTGCTGGATTTTGGTGGTCGCAACGGGCGGGTGGGGTCGGCTCGAGAGCAACTGGTCGCAGCCGACTTTACCCATAACGCCGTGCTCCAGTCTGCCGTGCTGCAGATCGAGGTGAGCTATTTCCAGTACGTGGCGACGCGGGCACTACTGGAAGCGCAGGAGACATCGCTCAAGGAGGCTCAGGCCAACCTCTCGGCGGCGGAGGAGCGGCGCCGGGTTGGACTCGCCACCGTGGCCGATGTCCTGCAGGCAAAGACCGCGCTGAGCCAGGCACAGCTCACCATGCAGAGCACCGAGGGATCCCTCGCGACGACGCGTGGCGGGCTGGCGCTCGCGCTCGGGCTCCCGGCCAATGTGCCGTACGACGTTGACACCACTGCGGCCGACGTGCCGGTGGCGGTGCTGGCTGACAGCGTGGAGCAGCTCATCGATGCGGCCGTGGCCGGCCGCCCCGATCTCGCGGCGGCCCGCGCCGACGCCGAGGCCGCTGCAGCGCGGGTCGGCGACGTCCGCTCGGCGCTGCTGCCCGAGCTTCGGCTCAGCGCCAACGCGGGCCGCACATACGCGACGAACATTCCCAACGGTTCGGACAACTACACCGTTTCGCTCGGACTCAGTATCCCCATCTTCAGTGGCTTCTCCCGGCGCTACGACCTCAAGGGCGCACAATATTCGGCCGAGGCCGCGCGAGCGCAGACCGCGAGCCTGCGCCAGCAGGTCATTTTCGAGGTCTTCAGTTCGTACTACACCCTGCAGACGGCGACACGCCGGGTGCATACGGCCGACGACCTGCTCGCCAGCGCGGAGCAGTCCACCCAGGTAGCGCTGGCGCGATACAAGGAAGGCGTCGGCACGGTGCTCGACCTGCTCGCGGCACAGAGCGCCCTCGCGGACGCACGGGCCCAGCGCATCCAGGCCCGCCTCGAATGGAACGTCTCGCTGGCGCAGCTGGCGCACGACGCCGGCCTGCTGGATACTCAGGGCGGCAGTTCCCTCAGGCTCATTCAAGACTCGACACCTTCGGCCCCAGGCAATGACTGATTTCACCTCGCGACTGCCGCTCCTCAGCTGCCTCCTCCTGCTCGCTGCCTGCGGTAACGGCAAGGCGCCGGCACCCTCGGCGACGCCGGTGACCGTCGGCATGGTGAGGCAGGGCCCGGTTCCCTACGAACTTTCGGCGACCGGCACGATCGAGCCAGTCCAGACGGTGGCCGTCGCGCCCCAGGTGAGCGGGCAGATCATGCACGTCGCCTTCCACGAGGGCGACAACGTCACGAAAGGCCAGGTCCTGTTCGAGATCGATCCGCGCCCCTTCCGCGCCGCCTTGCAGCAGGCACAGGCCAACCTCGCCGGCGCCAAGGCGCGGGCGGAGCAGACCGAGCAGCAGGCCAGGCGCTATGCGACGCTGGCGGAGAAGGAGTTCGTGACCACGCAGCAGAGCGACCAGGCGCGAGCCGATGCCCTGGCCGCCGGCGCGACACTGGCCGCGACCCAGGCGGCGGTCGATGAGGCCCGGCTCAATCTGCAGTATGCCACCATTCGCGCACCCATCAGTGGCCGCACCGGCAGCCTGCTGGTGCGTGAAGGCAACCTGGTGCGCGCCTCGGATCCGTCGCCGCTGGTGACCATCAACCAGATCCGGCCCATCCTTGCGCGCTTCGCGGTTCCGGCGGGGAACCTTGCCGAGATCCAGCGGCGACGTGGTGATTCGCTGCCGGTGCGGGTGGAGCCGACGGCCGGCGGCGACGCGAGCGTGGGCACGCTCGATTTCATCAACAATGCCGTCGACACGACTACCGGAACCATCCTGCTCAAGGCCCGCTTTCCCAATGAGGACGGCCTGCTCTGGCCTGGCGAGTTCGTGAACGTCCGGATTCGGCTCTACGTGCAGGACAGTGCGCTCACGGTCCCCTCGCCGGCGGTGGTGGCAGGACAATCGGGCACGTTCGTCTTCGCGATCAAGCCGGACAGCACGGCGGCCATGGTGCCCGTCACGGTACAGCGGACCGATGACAGTCTCACCATTGTCACGGCAGAACTGCAGCCCGGCAACCAGGTGGTCACCGACGGCCAGATCCTGCTCCGGGACGGGGCCAGGGTGCAGATCCGGAAGCCAGTCGACGCGGTCGCGAGGGAGGGCGCATGAACATCGCGGGGCTCTTCATTCGCCGGCCGGTCATGACCACGCTGGTCATGATCGGCATCCTGCTGTTCGGCATCGTGGCATACCGGCTCCTGCCGGTGAGCGACCTTCCGTCGGTGGATTACCCCACCATCAACGTGAGCGCGAGCCTCCCTGGCGCGAGCCCGGAGACGATGGCATCGGCGGTGGCCACTCCGCTGGAGAAGACTTTCTCCACCATCGCGGGCCTCGATGCCATGACATCGAGCAGCGGACAGGGCAGTACGTCGATCACGCTGCAGTTCACCCTGAGCCGTGACGTGGATGCGGCCGCACAGGACGTGCAGGCGGCCATCTCGCAGACGCTCCGGCGCCTGCCGCAGGACATCCTGCCGCCCAGCTTCCGCAAGGTGGATCCTTCGGCGAGCGCCATCCTCTACCTTGCGCTTCGCACCAGCACCCTGCCGCTGCAGCAGCTCGACGAGTACGCCCAGACCACGCTGGCACAGCATCTCTCGACCATCGACGGCGTGGCGCAGGTGCAGGTGTACGGCTCCCAGAAGTATGCCGTGCGTATCCAGCTCGACCCGCAGCAACTGGCGCTGCGCAACATCGGCATCGACGAGGTGTCGCGGGCAGTGCAGAATGGCAACGCCAACCTTCCTACCGGCATACTCTGGGGGACGGACAAGGCGTACTCGGTGGAGTCAAGCGGCCAGCTGAATGACGCAGCCGACTTCGGCCGGCTGATCGTGACCTACCGCGATGGCGCGCCGGTGCGGCTGCGGGACCTCGGGCGGGTCATTGACAGCGTCGAGAACAACAAGAACGCCAGCTGGTACAACGGCGAGCGCGCCATCGTGCTCGCCATCCAGCGCCAGCCAGGCACCAACACCGTGGCCGTGGCCCAGCGGGTGAAGGACGAAATCGCGCGGATCAAGCCGGAGCTGCCGGCGTCGGTGGACATCCAGACGCTGTATGACCGGTCGGTGTCGATCCAGGATTCGGTGACCGACGTCAAGACCACCCTCTTCATCACGCTCTGCCTCGTGGTGATGGTGATCTTCCTGTTCCTCAGGAACGTCCGGGCCACGATCATCCCCAGCCTGGCGCTGCCCATGTCCCTGGTGGGCACGTTCGCCGTCATGTACCTGCTGAATTACAGCCTCGATAACCTGTCGCTGATGGCGCTCACGCTCTGTGTCGGGTTTGTGGTGGACGATGCCATCGTGATGCTCGAGAACATCGTGCGCCACATCGAGCGGGGCGAAGGGGTGATGGAGGCCGCGCTCAAGGGCAGCAAGGAGATCGGCTTCACCATTCTCTCGATGACGATCTCGCTGGTCGCCGTGTTCATCCCGGTGCTGTTCCTGGGCGGGCTGGTGGGCCGGCTGTTCCACGAGTTTGCGGTGACGATTGGCGTCGCGATCCTGGTATCCGGGTTCGTGTCGCTCACGCTGACGCCGATGCTCTGCAGCCGCTGGCTCAGGCCGCACCGGGAAGTGCAGAAGCATGGACGCTTCTTCAACACCACGGAGCGGGCGTGGGAGCGCACGGCGTCGGCATATGACCGGAGTCTCGCCTGGGTGATGGATCGCCGGGGGCTCGCGATGGTCTTCAGTGCGCTGATCCTGCTGGCCACGCTCTTTCTCGCGCGCATCGTTCCCAAGGGGTTCATCCCGAGCGAGGACCAGGGCCAGCTCTTTGGCACCACGGAGACCGCCGAGGGGACCAGCTTCGACAAGATGATGCGGCACCAGCTCGAGGCGGCGGCGATCGTGCAGGCGGACCCGAATGTCGAGGGGTTCATGTCGTCGGTAGGTGGCGGACGCGGCTCCACCAACCAGGGCTCGCTGTTCATTCACCTGAAGGACCGATCGGAGCGTGACCTGAGCGCCGACGAGGTGGCGCGTGAGCTGACGCGCAAGATTGCCGCCATCCCGGGGCTTCGCGCCTTCATCCAGAATCCACCGGTCATCAACGTGGGCGGCCGTCGCTCCAAGAGTGAATACCAGTTCACGCTGCAGGGCTCCGACATTGGCGAGCTCTATGCCGGCTCCCAGCGGATGGAGGCCCGCATGCGCGAATTGCCAGGCCTCCTGGATGTCACCAGCGACCTCCAGATCAAGAACCCGCAGGTGCAGGTCGCCATCAACCGCGACCGCGCGGCGTCGCTCGGCATTGACGTGACCCAGATCGAGGAGGCGCTCTACAACGCTTACGGTTCACGGCAGATTTCCACGATCCTCACGCCCAACAACCAGTACGAAGTGATCATGGAGCTGCTGCCGCAGTATCAGAAGGACCTGTCGGCGCTCAACCTGCTCCACATCACGGGGCGCGAGGGCACCGCTGTGCCCCTCGGATCACTGGCCACGGTGACACCCGGCACGGGGCCGCTCACCGTCAATCACTCGGGACAGGTCCCGTCGGTGACGCTTTCGTTCAACCTCGCGCAAGGCGTCTCCCTCGGCACCGCGGTCACCGAAGTGGAAGGCGCGGCGCGCGAGGTGCTGCCTTCGAGCATCAGCACGGCCTTCTCCGGCACGGCGCAGGCGTTCCAGGAGGCCCAGCGCGGGTTGCTGATGCTGCTCATCCTCGCGATCGTGGTGATCTACCTGGTGCTCGGCATCCTGTATGAAAGCTTCGTCCATCCGCTCACGATCCTGTCGGGATTGCCATTCGCCGGATTCGGCGCATTGCTGGTGCTGGTGGTGTTCCGGATGGACCTCAGCGTCTATGCGTTCGTGGGAATCATCATGCTCATCGGCCTGGTGAAAAAGAACGCCATCATGATGATCGACTTCGCAATCGAGGCCGAGCGAACCGAGGGCCTGTCGGCGCGCGAAGCCATCCTGGAAGCCGCGCGGGTGCGGTTCCGTCCCATCATGATGACCACGATGGCGGCGCTGATGGGCACACTGCCGATTGCACTGGGCGCCGGTGCAGGCGCAGAATCGCGCCGGCCACTCGGCGTGGCGGTGGTGGGCGGCCTGGCCTTCTCGCAGCTGATCACCCTGTACATTACGCCGGTGGTGTATACGTACCTGGATGCGTTCCAGCGCAAGCTGGGCAAGGCGGGCAGGACGAAAGAGGCGGACCAGGCGGACGGGGCAGTCGAGGGCCTGGCTCCTGCTGTGGGGCGGTGAACGAGGGGGGCAGGAGTGACTGGAGCGGTGGAGAAATTCACCCGGAAACTACTTGCCCGCCCTGCCCGTCTTGCCCGTCATGGCCTGGACTTCAGCACAGGCTGACCTCGCGAACACGTCCTGAGAGGTACCCATGCGTACGCTTTTCCTTCCTGTCGTGGCGACGGCTCTCGTGGCCACAGCCGGACCGACATCGGCACAATCTGCGCAATCGGCGAAATCTGCGGATTCATTGGCAAAACCTGCGGACCCGGACACTCTCATCAGGGAGTGGACCGTGCCCTGGGAGCGGAGCCGACCACGCGATCCGTTTGCTGACGCACAGGGGCGCGTCTGGTTCGTGGGACAGGCCGCCAACTACGTGGCCTATCTCGACCCTGCCACCGGCCAGTTCAAGCGCTATGAAGTGGAGGAGGGCACCCATCCGCACAACCTGGTCGTGAGCCCCAAGGGCGACGTATGGTTCACCGGCAACCAGAATGGCCGCTTGGTGCGGCTCGATCCTGCCAGCGGGAAGCTCACCAGCTACATGATGCCCGACTCGGCGGTGCAGGACCCGCACACGATGACGTTCGATGCAAGCGGCAACGCGTGGTTCACCGCCCAGCAGTCGAACGCCGTGGGACACATCGACACGAAGACCGGGACCATTCGTCTCTGGGAGACGGGGGCCCGCAGCCGGCCGTACGGAATCATGATGGCACCGGACGGCAAAGTGTGGTTCGATCTCTTCGGCACCAACAAGCTGGGCATGATTGACCCGAGGGTCATGGAAGTGAAGACCTTCGTGCTGCCCAACGAACGGACCCGTCCCCGGCGCATCGCCATCACGCACGATGGCATGATCTGGTATGGGGACTACACCCGTGGCTACCTGGGCCGGCTCGACCCGAAGACAGGTGAGACGAAGGAGTATGCCCTGCCTGGCGGTGCCATGTCGCTACCCTACGGAATGGCGCTCGATGGCCTGGGCCGGATCTGGGTCGCGGAGACCGGCCTCAGGCCCAACCGGCTCGTGGCCTTCGATCCGGCACGGGGCATGTTCACGGATACCGTTCAAGTGGGCGGCGGTGAGGTACCCAATACCATTCGTCACATGACTTGGGACGCCCGCACCAGCGCCATCTGGTTCGGGACCGACAGGAATACGATCGGGCGGCTGGTGGTGCGAGGGAGGGAGACGACGTAGCAGGACGGGCAGGACGGGCAAGACGGGCAGGTGATACAGAGTCAGCTCCGTCCTGCCCGTCCTGCCCGTCCTGCCCGTCCTGCCCGTCCTGGCCAGAGGCGCCGATCGGAATCGAACCGATGAATGGAGGTTTTGCAGACCTCTGCCTTACCACTTGGCTACGGCGCCGAAGCGGAGAAGAATAGCGCCGAAGGCGGGCATCGGAAAGCCACTCCCAAGTCGCTGTCCCCAATAAACTTCCCCTCTGTCGTGTAGCAATGTGAAACTTCCGCCGAAAGCGACGCGTACAGCGACCCTGCTGACGAACCGTTTCCCCGGAGCCCGGCTCATGCGTCGCCTTCTCCGACTGGTCCTGCTGGCTGGAGTCGCTCTCCTCCTCGTCCTCACCGCGCTCACGATTCGCACCCCTGGCCGCGCCCGGCAGTGGCTCGCCGATTACGACAGCACGAAGCATTACCTGACCACGGCCGATGCCAACTTCGACTGGGTCGTGGCAAAGAAGCGCCTCAACCTCGCAGCGCTGGATTCCACCACCCGCAACCAGGTTGCGCACGCCTGGACTTCCATGAGCGCCGCGTGGACCGTGCGGGGCTTTGTGCGCCAGTTTGACGACGGCCATACACGCGCCTGGATTCGTCCCGCGATCTGGTGGCAGGGGACGCGCGGGTCGATATCCACGCCTGCAGGGCCAGCCGCCGGCGTTGCAACATCCGACGTGGCGAGTCCGGTGACTCCTGCACTGCGGCGCGAGATGTCGGCCGCGGAGGCCTGCAGCACAACCGGCCTCGACGTCGATGCGCGCCCCGATGGCTGGGGCCTTCCCTTCCCGGATGCCGCGGGTGCGGTATCGGTCGCCGACTCCGAATTTCCCGCAGTCCTCATTCCGCTCACGGGTGATCGCAAGATTGGCATCCTGCGTGTGGCGAACTTCGGGCATGAGCATTTCGGGCCCAGCTGCGAACGTGCGTGGGTCCGCTATCGCACGGTCATGCCGCAGCCCTGCACCGGCGACTGCGTCTCCCGGCTCGAGGCAGCCGTCATGCGCGAAGCCGCTGAGCGCGCGGCCCACGTGGCCCAGGAGCTCCAGCAGCGCGGGGCCGACGCCGTGGTCATCGATATTACCGGCAATGGAGGCGGCTCCGAGATGGCCGACGCCATGGCAAGGGCGCTTGCCAGGACACAGCTTCGCCTCGCCGCCGGCGGATTCATCCGCCATCCACTCCACACGAACAACCTGCGAGATATGCGCGAGGCGATTGCCAGCGATACGGTGGGTGCCGCGCCCGCCCAGCGAGCACTCGTCGAAGAAGCCGAAGCCCGGATCGATTCACTCGTGGCCGAGGCACAGGCGACGTGCGACCGCGACGTGGTGTGGATGGGTGAGGAACCGGAATGCTCGAATGTCGTCGTCGCCCCGCCGATCGCGGAGTACGTCCCGCCCGGTGCTCTTGACGGGCTGGAGAATGGCTGGGTGATCTGGCCCGCGTCATGGCATGGGGCCAGCGAGGGGATCTACGCCGGCCCGCTCCTGGTGCTCCAGGATCATCGCTCCGCCTCGGCGTCCGAGGAGTTCGCCGCGCGACTGCAGGACAACCACGCCGCCACGATCATCGGAAGCCGCAGTTATGGAGCAGGCTGTGGCTACAGCAATGGCGGCACCTCGCTCAAGCTGCGTGGCCTGGGTCTGCTGGTGCGCGCGCCCGACTGCCAGCGGCTGCGCATGGATGGCAGTAACGAGGCGGCCGGCATCACGCCGGATGTGGATGCCGGCTGGAATGAGAGTGACAGTGGCGCGGACAGCGTACGGAAGGCGGTGACGGCGGCGGAGACGGTCGTACGTCGTGGGTCGTAGGCCTCAAGGGCACGTCTCGATCCCTGCGTCTCTGGTCCATCAAAGTGGAAGGCGCCGCGTGACCAGGTCACGCGGCGCCTTCTGTTGGCATCGATCTCGAAACGCGTCGACTTAACGGCGCATTGCCGATTGGTGCTTAGCGCGCCACCAGGCGACCGTTTGCCCAATTCGAGCATGCGATGCAACTGTCACTAGACAATGGATCACCTCCTTCACACAGGGTGAAACATAGGGCGGGAAAACCTCCCACACCCATTTTAGCAGCATCGGCCATCGTGTGGAACCCCGATTCCGGCCTGCTTGGCGCCTCGGCGGCCCTGGATCTTCTCGTCACTGCACGATTACCGTCCCGGACATCGCCAGTCCATGAACGACGCAGTCATACTTGTAGGTGCCGGGTGTGTTGAACGTGACCGCGTACGTGCTGCCGCTGCCGGTCATGATGGCGCTGCTGGTGAAGCTGGGCGAGCCAAGCGACTGCACGCTGTGCGACGTCGCCGTGGCGTTCCACGTCCACGTGACCGTGGTACCGGCCGCTACCTGGATGGTTTCCGGCTGGAAGAAGTCATTCCCCACCGTCACATCGGACGTCGAGGGAACTTCCTCACCCGTCGCCGTGAACGTGACCGGTGAGCCGGCAAGTCCAGTCGCCGAAGCTGTTGCCGTGTTGGCACCGGCGACGGGGCCGAGCGTCAGCACCGCCGACGCCACACCGCTGGCCGACGTGGTCGAGACCGGGGGTGCAATACTTCCATCACCCGCCGTCACGGCCCACGCCACACTTGCTCCCGCAACCGCATTGCCGAACTGGTCCTTGACCGCCACCTGGAATGGGGAGGCGAGCGCCTCACCGACCGCGCCTGTCTGGTTGCCTCCGCTGGATGCGGCCATCTGCGCCGCGTCACCCGCTGCCGCCGTCGCGCTGAACGTCACCGGGGATCCGCTTGCCGATGTCACGCTCGCGGTGGCTGTGGCATTGCCCGCCGCATGCGGCAACGTCCACGCGCTGGAAGCCAGGCCGTCGGCGTCAGACGTCGCCGAGGCAGGGTCGACGGCAGCACCGGTGCCAGAAGCGGCGAATGTCACAGTGACGCCGGCCTTCGGCGTTCCGTCCTCGGTCACCCGGACCCTGATGGGTTCGGCGAGGGCTGCGCCCGCGGCTCCGGCCTGGGCATCGCCACTCGCCGAGGGCGCCTTGGCCACCGCCAGCTCGGGCGGCGGCGGCGAATTGGTGCCCGAGTCGGAGCCGCCACACGCCGCCAGGGCCGCAAGGATGAGGACCATCCCCGTAGGATTGCGGATAATTCCCATCTTCACCTCCCGATATCAGTGAACCATCCGGATGTATCGTCTGTTACTGGCTGTGCAAGCGCTTGTTCGGGGGACGTCAGAATCAGCGGACCGAGCAGGGCATTCCGGAGCATTCATGTCACGTGGCACATCACATCCCGATCAGTACCAGGCACTCCGCCGCCGAACGGTGCGGGGCGCGCGATTCAGCGAGGGAACCCACCGTGCCGGAGGCGTGATTCCCTGGCACATGCACGATGATCCGACCATGTGCTTCGTGCTGCGCGGCCGCTTTTCGGAGTACAGCACCGGGCACGTGGCCGACTGCCATCCCTCGTCGCTCAAGTTCATGCCCGCTGGCGAGCGACACTGGAACAGCTTCCATGTCAGCGATGTGCATGGCTTCATGGCCGAGCTCAAGACTTCGACGCTCGGCGACGACCTCGCGGTTGGCCGCGCACTGGAGCGGCAGTCGCAGTTCGTCGCGGGACCGGAGGTGGCAATCGCGCGCCGGCTCTACGGTGAGTTCCAGAACACGGACACCGTGGCCCCGCTCGCCATGGAGGCGCTCCTGCTCGAGCTCATGGTGGAGCTGGCACGCAGCGGCGAGCGGCAGCGGCCCGGCGACTGCCCGGTCTGGGCACTGCAGGCCCGCGACATCATTCATGCACATGTGGCCGATCCTCTCTCCATCGCGGCCATCGCCGAGCTGGTGGGCGTGCACCAGGCCACGCTGGCCCGGGGCTTCCGCCGGGCCTTTGGCTGCTCGATCGGAGACATGCAGCGCCGGCTCCGTCTCGAACGGGCATTGCTCGACCTCGCCGATTCGGCGCAGCCACTGGCCCAGGTGGCCCAGCGCGCCGGCTTCTACGATCAGAGCCATTTCACCAATC
>DAIMFY010000046.1:0-3101 GCA_036724295.1 Gemmatimonadales bacterium
TACGCCGGTCCTAATCGACGAGGATGTGCGCTCGGCCTATTGGCATGAGATACGGGGAATACCTGAGCGGGCGGACAGTCCCGTCGCCTGACCTGGACTACCCAGGCCGCTGTCTAACCCGCAAATGCAGCAGCCAATCGCGCACACGCCGGAGCGCCGCTGATACGCAGCGGTCCCCGAGGCTATAAGGAATCGTAGATTTTCACTGGTCGTTTGCAGCTGATTTGCCTGTCGTTAGACGGCGGACAGAGTCATCACCATGGGAATTGAAGCGGTTTGGCGCACAGAGGCGGGCGCGGAGCTTGACCGCGTCAGCGACCCACGGTCCGTGTTCAGCCGTTATACGAGCAGCAATGATCGCCAGGGCACCGCCTGCCTCCGGTTCCTCGATCCCTACGGGGATGCGTGCTTCAATCAGCTCCAGATCCCGGTGCTGGCCGAGGAGATCGAGGCTGCCGCTCGCCAAACGAGTGATCCAGATCTACGCGAGCAGCTGCTCGCGGTGGCACGCCTGGCGAAACGTGCCCGCGACGTGCATACATACCTATGGTTTATCGGCGACTAGATGTCCGGTAAAGAGGTAGTCACCCAATCCGCCGTCTAACATGCAAATGCAGCTGGCGGAGGCGGCGGCCTCCGCCGGTGATGATGATCAGGCTGCGGCCGCCGCCCCGCAGCTGATTTGCCTGTCGTTAGGCGGCACTGTTTCATGATTGATTCCTCGGACCTTCGCTACTGGGCGATCAAGGCACTCATTGCGCTGCCCGGTGCATACGTGGCCCAGCGGGGATATCGAGCCTATCGGCAGCGCCGCCGCGATCCATCACGGCCGCAGGATCCGACGACCGATCGGTGGTGGCGTGTCGCATTTGGAGCCGGGGGAATCGCGGGGGGCTCCATCTTGGCGATTCTGATCGCGCCCAGGGCCCTGATCAACGCACTCTTTGCTATTCTGGCGGGTGCCATCATCGTCCTTTTTGCGGCGGCGTTCATGCTCGGCTGGCGCAGTATTCGCTAGCCGAGGCTGCCGCCTAACATGCAAATGCAGCAGCCGGGCCATGTGTCGGCCGCAATTCCCTGCACCACTAGCGCCCGCGTGGCTGAAGCGGAACATTGATTTCTGAAGGGCGGGCCTTGACCCGCCGCTGAAGCGCTTTTCGTTAGACCTCAGCCGGACCGTGCTTGCCGCCCGGAGCTCCGGAGGGCAGATTTACAGCATGACCTCCCCCATCTTCGACTTTTCCCATCTGACGCCCGAAGAGCGGATCCAGCTCGCCGAGGAACTCTGGGACAGCCTCGAGCCGACCGCTACGCCGCTCAGTCCGGACTTGGCCGCTGAACTGCGCCGCCGCCGGGAGGCGTACCGGCGGGACGGGGACCCCGGTCAGCCGTGGCGTGAAGCCTTGGACGACCTGGAACAGCGCGGCTCCTGATGCCGCGCTTGTCGCTTCGGGCTGCGGCGAAAGCCGATCTGGACGAGGCCTTCATCTGGTATGAGGAACGCAGTACCGGCTTGGGCTACGAGTTTCTGCGCGCGGCGCGAGCCACCCTGGCTCAGATGGAACGCAATCCGCGTCAGTTCGCGATCGTGCTGGATGACATCCGCCGCGCTCACCTGCTCCGATTTCCGTATGCGCTGTATTACGTCACCGATGACGCCGGTACGGTGGTGCTCGCCTGTGCGCATGGGCGCCAACACCCTCGGCGGTGGCAAGCCCGGCGCTGAGGTCTAACATGCAAATGCAGCAGCCGGGGCGGCGGCCTCCGCTGGTAACGTCCGTCAGGCTGCGGCCGCCGCCCCGCAGCTGATTTGCCGGTCGTTAGACCTCAGCCCGGTAAAGCTTGCCGACCGGGAAATGGGAGGACAGATTTCTGCCATGACGTCGCCCATCTTCGACTTCTCCCATCTGACCCCCGAAGAGCGCATCCAGCTCGCCGAGGACCTCTGGGACAGCTTGGAACCACGGGAGGAGGGCGTGGCTCCCGAGCTCGCCGCCGAGCTCGAGCGACGGTTGGAGCGGCACCGGCAGGACCCTGGTCGAGGGCGGCCAGCCGAAGATGTCCTTCGAGACATTGAACAGCGCGGCCGATGACGCCGCGCTTTCTCGTTGAACCGGACGCCGCCGCCGATCTCGACGACGCCTTCACTTGGTATGAACACCGCGTCCCAGGCCTGGGCAGCGAGTTCACCCGGGCCGTGCGGGTCACGTTCGCCGCCATCGAGCGGCACCCCGAGACCTACGTCCGGGCGCAGGGCGAGATCCGCCGCGCCCATGTGCGGCGGTTTCCATATGCCGTCTATTTCGTGGTCGAGCCGGATGAGATCGCAATCATTGCGGTGGCCCACACCCGACATCATCCGAGGCGCTGGCAGTCGCGGCGCTGAGGTCTAACCCGCAAATGCAGCAGCCGGGGCGGCGGCCTCCGCTGGAGACCGTCCAAAGACTCCGGCCGTAACTCCGGATGACTGTGGGCTCCCGCAGTCACCACGCTGGCCGCCTGACACGGCGTTACAGCCGTCAGCCGCCATGAGGTCTTGTCGACCAGCGACAGCCCTGCAGACCACCTAACTCGGAGTACCTTCACCGCCATGGGGCTCTTGACCTTCAGCATCAACGTCACCATCGACGGTTGCGTCGACCACCGAGAGGGCATCGCCGACGACGAGACACATGCCTTCTTCACCCGTCTCCTGGATGAAAGCGGCGCGATGCTATGGGGCCGCGTCACCTACGAGATGATGGAGAGCTACTGGCCGACAGTCGCCCGTGGCGAAGTGGAGGCTCCGCCGACGATGCGCGAGTGGGCGATCAGGTTGGAGGCCAAGCCGAAGTACGTGGTGTCGTCAACGCGAACTGACTTCCCCTGGGCCAACAGCCACCACATCGCCCCCGACCTGCGCACGGGGGTGCAGAACCTGAAGGACGCGACCCCGGCCGGCGTGCTCCTCGGCAGCTGCAAGCTCGCGACCGAACTGGATCGGCTGGAGATGATCGACGAATACAGGTTCCTCGTCCACCCGAGAATTGCCGGCCACGGCCCGACCCTGTACCAGCACGGGCTGCCCGCTACGCGACGGCTTGAGCTGGTCTCGGCGAAGC
>DAIMFY010000046.1:3201-10811 GCA_036724295.1 Gemmatimonadales bacterium
CTGTACCAGCACGGGCTGCCCGCTACGCGACGGCTTGAGCTGGTCTCGGCGAAGCCGCTCCACAACGGCGCCCTCGCCATGCACTACCGCCGCACCCGAAGCTGACCAACGTTGCACCTCACAAGGGAGCCAGGGATTGCGATGACAGACGAGCCGTTGGCGCCCAGGTAGACGCCGTTCTATCGCTGGATCCTCACGCCCATCTGGGTGCTCCGCATGGCCGTCGAGGTCCTGCGCCCGGGCTCCTTGCCGCTTGCGGTTCCCCGGGTCGGTGGCAGTCTCGCACTTCTCTGGTGTGCCGTGCCCTGCCGGCGATCGCATTCGACTCTTGCTGCCCGCCACTCCAGCCGCTGCCTGACATGCAGATGCAGCCCGCGGAGGCTGGCACCGGCGCTCAGCCCGTTGCTGCCAATCGTGAGGCGCCCCTCCGGCGACGCGACGGTGCCTCGCTACGGCTTGGCATCGAGAAAGTCGTTCACCATCGGTACGATGACGGCGCTACGCTGCATCAGCGTCACATGGGTGGTGTTGGGCAGGATGGCCAGTCGCGACGCCGAGCGTGGTCTGAGGTCGCCATGCACCTCGCCGCCCTTGAGTCGAAACATCTCCGCCATGTGCTCCAGCCGAATGCCGTCCGCATCTCCAAAAATGAAGAACATGGGTGCCATGGTGGCCTGAATCTGGGCGGCGCTCAGGTCATGCTCTTCGGAGTTGGCGGCGAGCAGGTGCTCGACAAACGCGCCAAAATGATCTGGTGTCGGACTGAGTCGCCGGTAGTCCTCCTCGAGCGGAGAGCCCTGGAAGGCTTCCGCTGTGAGACTCGAGAGCGCGTCGAGCCCTTCCCTGGTCATGCCGTCGCGGCGGAAGGAGGACGAGATGACAACCACTTTCCGCACCTGGTCCGGGTGGCGTACGGCGAGCTGCATGGCCACCCGTCCGCCCATGCTGTAGCCGATGAGATCTGCCCGTGGGATCCTGAGGTAGCTGAGCAGCGCCCCGACATCGTCAGCGAGGTTTTCGCCGCTGGGCTCCCGGGCGATATCCGCCGTCCGCCCATGCCCCTGCATCTCCACGGCGATGACCTTGCGGGTCTTCGAGAGTTCCTCGATCCACCCAGCCCAGTTGGTGGTGATCGTCATGAACGCACCGTGCAGCAAGACCACAGGCTCGCCGCTACCGTGGACCTCATAGTACATGTTGACCCCGTTGACTGGCGCGTAACCTGTCGTCGAAGCCTGCTGCGCCGACAGGTTGGTGATGGCCATCGTCATGAGCAGGAACGCCACGAGCCGCATGCTGGTATCCCTCCGCTTCATCGAAGCCGTTATCGTCCCGAGCTCGCACCCAGCTCAGCGACAAGCTCGTCCAGCTGCTCGAACGTCTCGACCAATGCCTCCGCGGCGCCAGTGCCGGCCGCATCGAGCGCTTCCTTGGTAGGATAGGTCTCCAGCAGGGTCACCAGCGTCCTGCCGTCCTTTTCCTCGAACGTCACCGTGGTGACCGATCCGCCTTCGCCACCTTCGTCATTGGTCCACGCGAGGCGTGAATGGGGCTGCACCTCAACATACGTGCCGAAGAACGCGACAGGCTCCGGGTCAGCGTCGAATACCAATCGATACTTGCCCCCGACACGGGCATCCACCTCGCACGAGAGCAGCTGCATTCCCATCGACCTGGGCACCCACCAGCGCTTGAGCAGCTCAGCCCTGGTGAATGCCTCGAACACGATGCGCGCCGGGCCGTTGATGGTCCGGGTGACACGCACCTCGCGCTCCGACGTCCGTTTCACCGTGGTGCGATGCTGCACGGGACCGGGCTCACCTTCACTTCTTGCGTTCATCGCGCTTCTCCTCTCGTGTGAGTTCCTCGACAACCCTGTCCAACTCATCGAAGCGTGCATCCCAGCGTCGGCGGTAGCTTTCGAGCCACGCCGTCTCTGCCTCCAATCGGCGCGGGCCCAGCTGGCACCTCCGCACGCGCCCGACCTTCATCGTGCTGACAAGCCCCGCCCGCTCCAGGACGCCAACATGCTTCTTCATCCCCGTGAGCGTCATCTGGAACTGCTCGGCGAGGTCCGTGATGGACGCGTCGGCCCGTCCGAGCTGCTCCAGCACGCCACGCCGCGTCGGGTCGGCGAGCGCGGCAAACGAAGTATCAAGTCTCTTTCTCGTATACTGAACCATATGGTTCAGTATAATAGCCGCCTTGGAAGCCCGCAAGGGGCCTGGAATGACGGCGGTCTCTCCGCCGTCGCGCGTCAGCTGGGACTCACCGGATAACGGCTGGATGGACCTGATGGTGTGGGTCAGTCAGATGGATGACACTTTGAGAACCTGGCCCGGGACTCACCGGATGGCCCGGGGCACGGTGAATCCCCGCGCAAGGTCAGGCGGCGTGATAGGCCAGCGCCGCATGGACGGCGCGGACCAGGTGCTCCGGCGTGAAGGGTTTTTCGATCATTTCGCTTTCGGCGACTGCGGCCTCGATGCGCTCCTGCTGGTCCAGGCGTCCCGACATGATAAGGATGGGAAGATCCGGCCAGCGCGCCCTCAGCCGCCGGGCCAGCGTCGCACCATCCATTCCCCGCATCATCAGGTCGGTCAGCACCAGGTCCGGCGGACCGTGCCGGCTGACCAGCTCGATGGCCTCCACGCCGTCGGCCGCTTCCAGAACCCGGCAGCCCCTGCCCACCAGCGCACGGCGTGCCAGCTCCCGGACCGCCACCTCGTCGTCCACCACGAGGACAGTAGTGCCGGCCTGCATCCCGGGCATGCTTTCCGCAACTTCATGCTGTGGCTTCGTGGAGACCGCGGCCTCCACGACAGGAAAGTAGAGCATGAACGAGGTTCCCGCCCCCGGTGCCGTGGTCACGGTGACATAACCATTGCTCTCCTCGAGCAGGCCGGCGAGCGTCGCCAGCCCCAGCCCGGTGCCCTTGCCGACCGGTTTCGTGGTGTAGAAGGGCTCGAAGATGTGCGCGGCCGTCTCTGCATCCATGCCGGCGCCGGTGTCGCTGACGCAGACGAGTCCATAGCGACCGGGTGGAATCGACCGGCTGCTCACCTTGTCGCGGACATCCGAGCCAATCTCCACTGCACTGGTGGAGAGGGTCAGTGTCCCGCCTGCCTGCATGGCGTCGCGGGCATTGAGCACCAGGTTGCTCAGCATCTGCTCGAGGTAGTGCACATCCATCTCGATGCTCTCCACGCACGCGTAACGCGTGACGAGGTGGCGCTCGGCACCGAGCAGCCGCTCGATCATGGGTACCATGCCGGCAATCGCGGTGTCCAGGACCAGCGGCTCGATATTTGGCGTGACCTGCCGGCTGTAGGAAAGCAGCTGCCGAGCCACCGATGCCGCGCGGTCCGCGGCGCGCTGGATCTGGACGATGTCCTGCTGATGCTGGGTGGACACGCCGGTGTCCTGCAACAGAAAGTGACTGAATCCCAGCACCACGGTCATGGCGTTGTTGACTTCATGCGCCACCCCGCCGGCCAACCGCCGCACCATGCCGAGCTTTTCCGCCTGGGCATGCAGTTCCTCGGCACGCATCCGGTCGGTAATGTCGGTACTGGAGCCCAGCCAGCCGGTGATGGCGCCATCCGGGGCCTTGATGGGAAGGGCGCGGGAGAGAAACCACCGGTAGGTCCCGTCGACACCCCGCAGGGGATGGGTATCCTCCCACGGCTCGCCACTGGAGAGACTCGAGCGGAGGCCGGTGGCGATGCGTTCAACGTGGTCCGGGTGCTGGAATTTCAGCAGGTCGAGGGCGCCCTCAGGAGCGGCGCCAGTGTAGTCGAGCCAGCGCTGGTTGACCCAGTGACCGCGTCCCTCCGCATCGGCCATCCAGGCGAGCTGGGGAATGGCATTGGCCAGGGCGCGGAAGCGTGCCTCTTCGGCCCGCAGTTCTTCCTCGGCGCGCGCGCGCGCGGCTGCCGCCCGGGTGATCGCCAGGCCGTGACGGATCGCGGTTTCAATGCGCTCGGGGGTGAGTGACGCCTTGGGCAGGTAGTCGGCGGCACCCGTCTTCATCAGCTCGACGGCAATATCCTCATCGCCACGGCCGGTGAAGATCACGACTGGCGTCCGCGGCGCGGCCTCGCGGAGCTGGCGCAGCAGCGTGGTGCCGTCCTCGGCGGGAAGGTGCCAATCGAGGAGGATACAGTCAAACGTCTCTTCCCGGAGCCGGCGTATCGCCTCGCTCCCCGACGTGACCTCATCCGTCTGCGTCTCCAGCCGCGACTGGTGCACACAGCGGCGCGCGGCGCGCCGGTCGAGCTCGTCGTCGTCGACGATCAGGATGCGCAAGGGCGACGAGGCGTACATCAGGCTCGCGCTCTCACGGCAGCTCCACCAGCGACCAGTACTTGTTCAGCGCCACCATCAGCTCCCGGAAACTCTCGAAGGTGACCGGCTTGATCAGGTATCCGGCGACGTTCAGGTTGTAGGCCTCGAGCTTGTCCCGCTCCTCGTTCGATGTGGTGAGCACGACGACGGTCGTGGCGAAGAGATCGGGAGACTCGCGCAGCTCCCGCAGGAACTCGAGTCCGTTGCGCCGCGGCATGTTGAGGTCCAGCAGCACGAGGCGCCGGTCAGCGGGGATCTCGCCGCTGCGCAGCTTCTCCAGCGCCTCCTGGCCGTCGGACGCGACGAAAAGCGGGTTCAGGATGTGGCTCTTCGCGAACGCGCGCTGCACGTTCATCACATCCACGTCGTCATCCTCGACCAGCAGAATGTTGAGTGGCCGGCTGTTCATTCTTGTGTTTCCTTGGCTGGGATACTCGGCCAGGTAAAGCGGAAGGCCGCGCCCCGGCCTGGGGCGGAGTCGAGCGACACCTGTCCTCCCCGCGACTCGACGATCTTCTTCACCACCGACAGCCCGACGCCGGTACCCTCGACCTTGTCACGCGGCGCCAGGGTCTGAAAGATACCCCAGATCCGGTCATGAAACTCGGGCGCGATGCCGGGGCCATCATCGCGAACGACGAATTCGACGGTGTCACCCACGCTTCGCCAGCCGACATCGATCACCGCTTCGGGACGGCCGGTGCCGGCGTACTTCACCGCGTTCCCGATCAGATTCAGGAAAACCTGTTGCAGTGGCACGCGCTCGGCCGAGACCGTTGGCATGCCTGGCGCCACCCGGATGCGAACGTGCGTGGGCGGGTCGAGCAGCTCGAGCGCTTCCTGCACCAGCGCTCCCGTGTCTACTACCTCCGCGGCCCGCACGGCCCGCCCGGCACGCGAATAGGCCAGGATCCCGTCAATCAGCGCCTCCATCCGGCGAACGCGGGCCTGGAGGAGACGCATGTGCCCGGCCGACTCGCCGGCCAGCCGATCGCCCAGGTCTTCCTGGATCCAATCGGCCAGGTTGCCGATCCCGCGCAGCGGCGCTTTGAGGTCGTGCGACGCGATGTAGGCGAACTGGTCAAGGTCGCGCGCGGCCTCGACCGCGGCGGCCGTGGCGGCCTCGGCCGCCAACCGCGCCGCCCGGGCCTCGTCGAGCGCGGCCCGGAGCGCCTCGTTGGTGCTTTCGAGCTCTGTGGCCTGGGTCGCCATCTCCTCGGCCTGCGCCGTCACTTCCTCGGCCTGGGCTTCCAGCTCCACGGCCTGCTCCTCCAGCCGCAGGTTGAGCTGGGCCAGCTCCTCACTTCGGCGCGCGGCCTCGGTGTGCGCAGCCATTTCGGCGGCCAGCTGGCGGGTCTGCGCCTCGGCCTCGCGCCTCGCAGTAAGATCGCGCGTCACCTTGCCGAACCCCACCAGCTCGCCCTCGCCATTCCGGAGCGCCGTGATGACGACATTGGCCCAGAATCGCGAGCCATCCTTCCGCACCCGCCAACCTTCGTCCTCGAACCGGCCGGCTTGCGCGGCCATCTCGAGCTCGTGCTGCGGCCAGCCCGACGCGACGGCCTCTTCCGGGTAGAACTCCACGAAGGAGCGCCCCAGGATCTCCCGGGCAGTGTAGCCCTTGATCCGTTCCGCGCCTTCATTCCAGCTCGTGACGCGGCCGTCGGGATCGAGCATCAAAATGGCGTAATCCTTGACCGCTTCGACAAGCAACCGGAATTCCTCGTCGCCCGGATGCCGACCCGTCACGTGACCCTTGCTATCGTTCATGCCGTACCTTGATGCCGGAGTGTATGGCACTGACCATCAGCAACGTCGGGGGGCCGTCTCGCCGCAGGGAGTTCTCCCCGGCGACCACCCTTCCGACCCAACATATCCTCCGGCAGATGGCCCGGCAATCAGCGCCGCGCCGCGGGATCAGGCCTGACCGCGCGTTGCCTGGCCACGACCACGAGGCACTCCCCTCGAGTGGTTTGACGCCTGTGGTGTACATTTCAGCCTGCCCGCATTACCACCGGCGCGCGCAGTCCTCCCGTCACGGTTAAGGGGATCTCAGATGCTGCTCATTCGCGAAATTTTCCATTGCAAGCCCGGCAAGGTACGTCCGATGGTCGAGAAATTTCTTGCGATGAACAAGCTCAGTGCCAAGGTCGGGATGCCGGCCATGCGCGTCATGACCGACTTCGCCGGCCAACAGTACTGGACCGTCGTGGCCGAGATGCAGGTCGAGAGCATGGCGCAGTTCGAGCAGATGATGCAGGGCGAGGGACAGGACATGGATGCGGATGCGATGAAGGAGATGGAAGAGGTCATGAAGGATTACCACGACCTGGTGGAGTCCGGCCGGCGCGAGGTCTACAAGCTGGAGAATTGAGGGGCCTGGCCTGTCGCGATAGCCGGTCGCGACGCAGGATTGACCGGGAGTGCCGCCGGACGGCGCGCAGGAGGGGAGTGACAACATGGCCAGGCTCGTGTTCCTCGCGGGGTCTCTCGTGTGCGCCGGACTCCTGCTGCCGGCGATGCGACAGGGTCCCACCGCCCCGTCCCCTGCGGCGCAGGCCCCACCGTCCGACAGCATGAAAGTCGTGCTCCTCGGCACCGGCATGGGCCCGCCCGTCAACCTCCAGCAATACGGGCCCAGCACGCTGGTCGAGGCGGGTGGGGAGCGGTTCCTGTTCGACTGCGGTCGCGGCGCCACTATCCGGCTTGCCCAGGCGGGCATCCCGCTCGGGTCGGTCCGCCGTGTATTCCTCACGCACCTGCATTCCGACCACATCGTGCAGCTGCCGGATCTCCTGCTGGCCGGGTGGCCACTGGGCCGCGGGTCGGCGCCGCTTGAAGTGTGGGGTCCAGCTGGTACCCGCGCCATGATGGAGCATCTCCAGCAGGCGTTCGACTTCGATATCCACATGCGCCGGGACGTGGACGAGCATCTGCCTGCGGGCGGCATCGCCGTGCTCAGCCACGACGTGGGTGAAGACACGGTCTTCCACGAGCGCGGCGTGATCGTGACCGCGTTCCTGGTCGACCACGGCCCGGTGCAGCCGGCGCTGGGCTACCGGGTGGACTACGGCGGCCGTTCAGTCGTGCTTTCAGGCGACACCCGCGTCTCGGAAAACCTGGTTCGGCACGCCCGGGGTACTGACGTGCTGATTCACGAGGTCCTCGATCCCGACGCGATCCGCGCGCGGCCTGACCGCCCCAGTGACGAGGTGGTCGCCGCGATCATCGCGCACCACACGACGCCGGAGCAGGCCGGCGAA
>DAIMFY010000047.1:0-10800 GCA_036724295.1 Gemmatimonadales bacterium
GCGGCTCCAGTTGGTGGCGTGCCCGTCCCGATTCTCTTCACCATTGGCGTGGTTGTGCCGTTGTTCGTAGCGCACCACGTCGGCGAGCGTGAACCCGTCGTGACAGGCCACGAAGTTGACGCTGGCGTGGGGGCCCCGGCCCTTTCCGCCGAAGAGATCACTGCTTCCGGCGAGCGCCGTTGCGAGGCCTGCGACTTCATTGGGCGCACCCCGCCAGAAGCGGCGGACGGTGTCGCGATACCGGTCATTCCATTCTGACCATCGATCCGGAAAGCGGCCCAGCTGGTAGCCCTGCCGCCCGACATCCCATGGCTCGGCGATGAGCTTGAGCGCGGAGAGTGCGGGATCGCTCGCGATCGCCTGGAACAGGATCGGAAGCGTGTCAGGAAAGACGCCGCCGCGCGCGAGCGCCGGAGCGAGATCAAACCGGAACCCGTCAACGTGCATCTCGGTGGCCCAGAAGCGCAGTGAGTCGAACAGCAGGGTACGACCGGGCGTGTTGACCACGTCCATGGTGTTCCCACATCCGGTGACGTCGAGGTAGCGACCGTCTTTGGCTCCAGCCACGTACCACGCGGCGTTGTCGAGCCCGCGGAAGTTGAGGGTAGGTCCGTCCACGTCAATCTCGGCGCTGTGATTGTAGACCACGTCCAGGATCACCTCGATGCCAGCAGCGTGCAGCCGCCGCACCATTTCGCGAAACTCGGCCACCTGCTCCCCGCGTCCGCCGGTCGCGAACCGGGCATCGGGAGCGAAGAACGCCGCGGTGGAGTAGCCCCAGTAGTTGGTGAGCCCGAGCCGGGACAGGCGGGCATCATCTGCGGCGTGCATGATGGGCATCAATTCCACGGCGGTGACGCCGAGGCGCTGGAGATGCTCCACTACTGGCTCCGACGCGACGCCGAGGAAGGTGCCGCGGAGGTGAGCGGGCACGTCCGGATGCAGCATCGTCATCCCACGCACATGGCACTCGTAGATCAGCGAATCCTGGATTGGAGTGCGGGGAGGTGCATCATCTTTCCAGTCGAAAGCCGGCGCCACCACCACCGACTTGGGGATGTGCGGCGCGCTGTCGCTGGTGTCGGCCACGTCTGCCTCGCCTGGGCGGTGATCGCAGAGCGACGGATGCCAGGGAATGGGGCCGCTCACCGCCCGTGCGTAGGGATCAAGCAGGAGCTTGGCGGCATTGAAGCGATGCCCCTCGCCCGGCGCCCAGGGCCCGTGGGCACGGAAGCCGTAGAGCTGGCCAGCGCCGACCGCCGCCACATGGCAGTGCCAGAGCCCGGCGCCGTCCGGCTCCATGGGGACGCGCCGCTCGTGGCTCCCTTCGGCGTCAAAGAGGCAGAGCTCGAGCGCCTCGGCGCTGGTACTGGGGACGCTGAACCGGGCCCCGTCCGCGACCAGGTGCGCGCCAGGCCCGGGGCTGGGCGGCGGGAGTGCAGGTTGAGCTGTGAGGTCCATGCCGGAAGTGTAGCACGGGGCGCCACGCGCTTCACGGTTGCGTCATCGGCCGGTTTCGTGTAGCCCTTCCGAATGACCGAAACTGCTCCTGCTGAACCTGCGCTTCTGAACCACGCCGCCTTTGGCAACGGCCGCGTCCTGGCGCTGGTGGCGTCCACCAGTGCCATCGAGTGGCTTTGCCTTCCCCGTTTCGATTCGCCCTCTGTCTTCGGCCGCCTCCTCGATCGCGAGAAGGGTGGCACGTTCCGGATCCTGCACGCTTCCGGCGAACTCAGCGGCAAGATGGGCTACCTCCCCAACACCAACGTGGTGCGGACCGAGTTTCACGCGGATGACGGCAGCTGGGAGGTCGTGGACTTCGCCCCCCGCATCCCGGCGGGGTTGGGGGTGAAGGTTCCGATCGAAATCATCAGGATGCTGCGGCCGCTCGAGGGCGAGCCGCGGCTGGCCGTCGACTTCGATCCGCGCCCCGACTACGCGCGCGCCGAGCCCCGGATGCGGGAAACGGTCCAGGGACTGGAGGTGAGCGGGGCGCCGGTGCCGATCCATCTCTCGTCGAGCCTGCCGATCCCCTACATCACCGGGCGGCGGCAATTCGTGCTGACTCGCCCGCACTTCTTCATCATGAGCTACGGGCCCCGCGAGCATGCGGCCACGATGGCCAGTGCGCAGCATGACCAGGACCGCACCATCGCCGGCTGGCGGGCGTGGTGCCGGAGCTGTGCCCTGCCATCGTTCGGCACCGAGCTGGTGCTGCGATCGGCGCTGGTGCTCAAGCTGCACGCCTATCACGATACCGGCGCCGTCATCGCCGCGGCGACGACCAGCATTCCCGAGGCAATGGGAACCCAGCGGACCTGGGACTACCGCTTCTGCTGGCTGCGGGATGCCGCCTTCACGGTGGAAGCGCTGCGACGGCTGGGCCAGATCTGGGAAGGCGAGCAGTTTGTACGGTATCTCCGGGACGTGACCGAGGCAGGCCCGCTGCAACCGGTGTACGGAATTGACGGCGAGCGGAACCTCGAGGAATACATGCTGCCCCACCTGGCGGGGTTCCGCGGCAACGGATTCGTCCGGATCGGCAATGCGGCCTACTTCCAGCGACAGAACGACATCTGGGGCGAGATCATCCTCTGCCTGGAGACACTGCTGACGGATCCGCGGATCGTGCATGAAGAGCCGAATGGCTACTACCCGCTCATCCGCCGGCTGGTGGAAGGCGCCATCGACGCGGCACCCCGGCCCGACACGAGCATCTGGGAATTCCGCAGCATCCTCCGGAACTACACCTTCTCTCGCGCCATGTGCTGGGTGGCCATTCATCGCGGAGCGCGGCTGGCCCGGCGCTTCGGCGACGCCCGGACCGCCGCGCGGTGGGAGCGGATCGCCGAGCGCGAGCGGACCATCGTCCTCGAGAATGGCTACAGCACCGAGGCGGGCTATTTCACCCAGGCTCTCGACGGCGTGCATGCGGACGCCGCCAACCTCCTGCTGCCGACCATCGGCCTGCTGGATGGCCACGACCCGCGTTTTGTCTCCACCGTCAACGCGTACGAGCACATGCTGGTGGAAAACGGGCTGATGCTGCGCTACAAGAATCCTGATGACTTCGGCCAGACCACGAGCGCCTTCACGATCTGCAGCTTCTGGTGGGCAGAGGCGCTGGCGCTGATGGGCCGGCTGGACGATGCCATCCGGGTCTTTGACCGGGTGGCGGCATTCGCCAATCCGGTGGGTCTCTTTTCCGAGGACATCGAGCCGCTGAGCGGCGAGCTGCTGGGCAACTTCCCGCAGGCGTACACCCACGTGGGACTGATCCACGCCGCGATGACGATCGGCGAGATGCTCGATGCGCGCGACGGCCGCGTGCGGGCGTGGACGTAGCGATGGCACGAACGATCCTAGTCTCCAATCGCCTGCCGGTCACAGCCCGGGTGGAAAATGGCGAGCTCAAGGTGGAGCGCAGCGTGGGCGGCCTCACCACGGCGCTGTCTGCCTCGAAGCGCTCAGGCCGTGCGCTCTGGATCGGCTGGCCCGGCCCGGTATCGGAGATTCCGCGACCGCTCCGCAACCAGTTGGAGAGCAGGCTCGCTGCCATCGACTGCGTGCCGGTAGCGCTCACATCGCGGGAAATCCGTGAATATTACGAGGAGGTGTCGAACGGCATCCTGTGGCCGCTGCTCCATTATCAGGCTGACCGCGTACCGCTGGCGCCCAAGCACTGGGGCACGTATGCGGCCGTGAACAGCCGCTTCGCCGATGCCGTGGCCCAGCACTGGCAGAAGGGCGACGACATCTGGGTACACGACTACCAGCTCCTCCTGGTGCCCGCCCTGCTGCGCCAGCGGTTGCCCCTGGCTCGCATCGGGTTCTTCCTTCACATCCCCTTTCCGGCGCTCGAGGTGTTCCGCATCCTGCCCTGGCGCAGTGAAGTCCTGGAAGGAATGCTGGGCGCCGACCTGGTCGGCTTTCACACTCGCAGCTACGCGAGGCATTTTCGCGATGCGGCACTGGCGCTGACCCGGGCCACCGAGGCGCGGGAGCCAGACCAGCTGCGCTTCGCCGGCCGCAATGTGCATGTCGGTGCCTATCCGATCGGCATCGATGCACGGGAATTCGAGCGGCGAGCGAACCAGCCGGACGTGGATCAGCTGGTCAGCCACCTCAAGACCCCCGATGGAATCAGGCTGATCGCGGGGGTGGACCGGCTGGACTACACCAAGGGCATTCCCCATCGCCTGCTGGCGTTCCAGCGCCTGCTCGAGGACGATCCCGAGCTCCGCGGCGCCGTGCGGCTCATCCAGGTGGTGGTGCCGTCGCGCACCGGAGTGCGCAGCTATCGCGAGTTTCGCACCGAGCTGGAAGCACTCATCGGTCACATCAACGGGACGTTCGGCACGCCGTCGTGGACGCCCGTCACCTACCAGTATCGCGCGCTTGATCGCAGCGAACTGCTTGCGCTCTACCGGGCGGCCGATGTCATGTTCGTGACGCCGGTGCGCGACGGCATGAACCTCGTGGCCAAGGAGTATGTGGCGGTCCGCTCCGACGTGGATGGGGTGCTCGTCCTCTCCGAGTTCGCGGGCGCCGCCGAAGACCTGCAGGAGGCGCTGCAGGTGAATCCCTTCAACGTGGAGCGGACCGCGCGGAGCCTGGAACAGGCTCTTGCGATGTCGCCGGAGCAGCAGCGGGTCCGCATGGCGGCGCTGCGGCGCCGCGTGTTCGCGGCGGACGCGGCGCGCTGGGCCAACCGGTTCCTGACCCGGCTCCATGCGGTAAGGAGTGATCGGGACACCAACGAGGTCGAAGTCCCCCTCTCGACCGACGATGAGCTGGCGCAGCTCGCCCGCCGCATCCAGCGGGCGCCCTCCCGCCTCTTCCTGCTGGATTATGATGGCACGCTGGTGCGGTTCACCAACGCCCCTGCGGAGGCCCGCCCCGACGCGCGCCTGCTGGACTTGCTGGAGCGGATGGCACAGATGCCGGACACCGAAGTGCACGTCGTGAGCGGCCGCTCGCACGAATCGCTCGATGAGTGGCTCGGGCATCTCGACGTCGGGCTGCACGCCGAGCACGGATTGTGGTCCCGGCCCCCGCACGCCACGCGCTGGAAGCGCCAGCGTGTCGAGCGTTCAGCATCGTATGACGAATTCATGCGGCGCCTGGGCGAACACGCCCAGCGGGCCCCTGGAGCGCTGGTAGAGGAAAAGTCGGCCGGACTGGCCTGGCACTACCGGATGGCGAATGAGCGGCTGGGAGCCCGCGAGGCGGCTCGGCTCATCCGCGAACTGACCCCGCTCGCGAAGCGTCATGGCCTTGAGGTGCTGCCGGGCAACAAGGTGGTGGAAATTCGTCCGGCGACGGTCAACAAGGGCGTGATCGTCTCGTCAGTGGCCGCGAGCCTTCCCAAGGAAGCGGCTATCGTGGCCATGGGTGATGACCGGACCGACGAGGACCTGTTTGCGGCGCTGCCCCCCGGCGGAATCGCCGTGCACGTCGGCCCGACGCCGAGCCGCGCGCGCTACCGGGTGCGCGATGTACGGGCCGCGCGTGCATGGCTGGAGAGAGTGGTCGACGGCCAGCGGTCCACGATCATCGGTCAGCAGCCGCATGCGGACCATTGACGGTGGACCGCCGATCATCAGCGCTCCCCTTCCCTGTCCCGCCGTGCTCCGTCCGACGGAGCGCCGCCCCGGAACTCGAAGTGTTCAGTGGGGATGGCCCGGGCAGGCGGCGCCAGCGGATCGGTGCCACCCAGCGTGCGCTGGCGGGTGAGCAGGTATGCGGCGATGCTGGCGGCTGGGTGCCAGACGCCCGGCACCAGTCCCGGATACTGATCGGCAAACGCCGGCTTCAGTCTCGCTTCCCGTGGTGACAGTACCATATGCGCCTCGTGCGTGCGCGGTTCACGGCGTACAGCATGCCCGGAGCAGGACTCGAACCTGCATGCCCTCGCGGGCCTGGGATTTTAAGTCCCATGCGTCTACCGGTTTCGCCATCCGGGCGGTGGATGGCAGAAATATAGGGGAGACTTTGAGCTGAAGGCTAAGGGCTTCTGGCTTTCAGGCTTCAGCTTTCAGCCTCTCCAACCTCACTCCCGCACCCGCGCTTGTCATCCACGCTTTCGGCTCCGCACCGAACTTCCGGGCAAAGCGTTGTGACACCGCCGAGCGAATATCCGGAATCCGCGCATCGGGCGCGAGCACCAGCACCGCCCCGCCCCAGCCGGCGCCGGTGAGCCGGGCGCCCCACGCGCCCGCATTCACCGCCCACTCAACGATCGCATCAGCTTCCGAGCAACTGGATGCAAAATCGTCGCGCAGCGACGCATGGCCCTCTGACAGCAGTGCGCCGAGGCGTGCGAAACGATTCTGGGTGAGCGCTGTCGCCGCGTGCTGGACCCGTCGAGTCTCCGTCACCACATGACGCGCCCGGCGGTAGAGTGCCCGAGGCAAGCTGCCGGCCGCGCGCGCCAACCCTTGCTCATCCAGCTCCGCCAGCGCGCCAAGCCTGGGGATGCCGCGGCGCAGGATCGCCAGCGCCTCCTGGCACTCGGCATGGCGTTCGTTGAGGGCGCCGCCACTGAGCCGGTGCGAGCGGCCCGTTTCGACCATCAGGACGGCGCGGGCAAATGGCAGCTGCCGACGGCTGCCGCTGGCCGTGTCGAACAATAGTGCGTGGTCCTTCCGCCCGAAGACGGCGATGGTCTGGTCCATCCGTCCGCACTGCACGCCGACCTCGTCATGCTCCGCCCGCCAGGCCAGGTCGGCGAGCGTGACCCGGGTCAGGCGCACACCGGCATGCGCGGTGAGGGCGCGCACCAGCGCCACACAGAGGGCCGCCGAAGACGAGAGCCCCGCACCCACAGGAACGCTGCTGGCGACGGCAAGGCGCAGGCCAGACGGAAGGCGCACACCGCGCGCACGCAGAACGCGCGCTACTCCCGCCGCGTATGCCGTCCAGTTCCGCGGCAACCTGCCATCGGGATCGAGCGTGCGCCTCCTGCCATCGACCGATGACACAGCCGTCCAGTCAGCTTCAGGCGCGTCTCCAACGGCCACCCAGGTGCGCTGCTCGATGGCAAAGGGGAGGACGGGCCCGCCATTGTAGTCGGTATGTTCGCCTATGAGGTTGGCTCGGCCCGGCGCAGATGCGATGACGGCAGGTTGGGCAGACCAGGTGGCGGAATAGAGGGCCAGGGCCGGATTGGTCACGAGCGTCCAGTGAGCTTCCGGGCGTCCGCGAGGAGCGCCTGGGCATGGCGGCGCGCAGTCTCGCCGTCGGGATCACCAAGCATGCGCGCGAGTTCGGCAACGCGATCCTCACCGTGCAGTCGCGTCACGTCACTGGTGGCGACACCGCCGCGAGGCTCCTTGCTCACGACCAGATGGCGATCGCCGCGCGCGGCGATCTGCGGCAGGTGCGTGATGACGAGCACCTGGCGACGTTCTCCCAGTTCCGCGAGGGCCGCTCCCACCTGGGCGCCGACCTCGCCACCGATGCCCTGGTCCACTTCGTCGAAAACCAGCGTTGGTACGCGGTCATGATGGGCCAGCACCACCTTGAGCGCCAGCATCAGACGCGACAGCTCGCCACCCGACGCGGAGCGGGCGAGCGGTCGCGCGTCGAGGCCCTGATTGAGCTGGGCGTGGAACTCTACGGATTCTGCGCCGTTCGCGGCAGGCGTGGTCAGCGGGACCAGCTGCACCGTAATCCTGCCACCCTTGAGCCCGAGCCTGGGAAGGAGCCGGGAGACCGCGCGCCCCAGCCGTTCGGCGCCTTCGGCGCGACGGGCGCTCAGCGCCTTCGCGGCAGCAAGAAAGGCCTGTTCGGCGGCGGCGCGCCGCGCCGCCAGCGACCTGAGGTCGAGATCGGCGGTGTCGAGCAGGTCGAGCTCGGCCGCGGCTTCAACACGGGCCTGCCGCACCGCATCGAGCGACGAGCCGTACTTCTGCTGCAGCGTGGCGAGCAGGTCGCGCCGGCGCTCGACCTGGTCAAGCCGGGCGGGATCTTCCTGCACGTCCTCCGTATAGCCGGCGGCCAGGCGCCCCAGTTCGCGCACGTTGTCGAAGGCGGCATCGAGTAGCGCCCGCCAGTCTGCGACGGACGGATCGCTCCGCTCCAGCTGCGCGAGTGCGCGCTCCGCCTCGCCGAGGGCGTGGGAGGCGCTTGCCTCGCCTTCATCCACGGCGTCAAGCACACGCCGCGCAAATTCACTTAGCGCACCCGCCTGTGAGAGCCGGCGAGCCTCGAGGGTGAGTGCCTCGTCTTCGCCGGCAACCAGCTGCGCGGCATCGATCTCGTGCACCACGTGCCGCAGATAGTCGGCCCGGCGGCGGATCTCATTCCGCCGCTGCTCCAGCGCCGTCTCGCTCTCGCGCAGCTCCTGCAGGCCTGCATGCGCCGCACGTACCGCTTCCGCGTCGGCTTCGGCGCCCGACCAAGAGTCGAGAATCTGGCGCTGCTCGGCCGGCTTGAGGAGTGACTGCGTCTCATGCTGGCCATGCAGGTCCACCAGCAGCTCGCCCACACTGGCCAGCGTGGTCATGGTGCAGGGGCTGCCGTTGATCCACGCGCGCGAACGGCCTTCCACCGAGACTTCACGGCGGATGATCAGGTGGTCATCCACGACGTCCAGGCCGAGGGCCTCCAGCCGGCGCAGCACCGCTGGCGTCACGCGATCCACGACTCCCTCGACCACCGCCTTCCGGCTTCCGGAGCGGACCGTGGCACTGTCGGCCCGCTCGCCGAGCAGCAGCGCGAGCGCGTCGACCAGCATCGACTTGCCGGCGCCGGTCTCGCCGGTGAGGACGTTCAGCCCGTCGCCCAGGTCGAGCGTGACATCCGCCACGGTCGCAAGATCCCGCACCCGCAGTTCGGCGATCATGCGCCCGGCTCACGCCCCGACAGGTCGCCCCAGTGCAGCTTGTCGCGCATGCGGGTCAGCCATGACGCTTCGCCCAGCCGCACCAGCTTGACCCGCCGCTCGGCGCGCCGCACTTCCACTCGCCCGCCCTCACCGACCGCCGACCCGGTCTGGCCGTCGAAGGAGACGAGCACGTTGTCGGCCCACTCCGCCATGGGCTCGATTTCGATGACCGAGGTGGCGCGCACGATGAGCGGACGCACGGCGAGGGTATGCGCACAGATGGGCGTGAGCAGCATTGCCTCGACACCCGGCACCACGACGGGCCCCCCGGCGCTGAGCGAGTACGCCGTGGATCCGGTGGGCGTGGCGACGATCAGGCCGTCGGCGCTGTAGGGCCCCACGTTGACACCGTCGATCCGCACATGCATCCGCACCACCCGCGCCACGCCGCTCTTGTGCAGCACGACGTCATTGAGCGCCTGCCGCACGTCCACCACGCTGCCGTCGGCGCGGGTGATGCGCGCCGAGAGCGCCTGCAGCGCATCGACGGTATAGCGTCCTTCCTTGAGCGCATCCAGGGCGGCACACAGCGATTCGCGGCGTGCGGCGGTGAGAAACCCGACGCGACCCAGGTTCACGCCGAGGATCGGTGCGTCGGCGCCGTCCAGGAGGCGCGCCCCGCGCAGCAGCGTGCCGTCGCCGCCAAACGTCAGCAGGGCATCGAGTGTGGCAGGATCCGAGTGCGGCAGCGGTGAGGGCCAGAAGGGATCGAGGCGTGGCTCGGTGGAAAGCGAAAGCCCCCGGCTGGGGGCTTCGCGGGCCAGCTCGCCCAGCACCGCCGCGAGATCTTCGTAGCGAGGGTTGCCGACCACGCCAACGTTCATCTGGGCTCCAGCGATTCCTCGTGCGCCAGCGCCGAGACCCGGCGCGCGATGCCGTCGGCCGTGAGGCCGAATGCGGCGAGCTGCTCGGCGCGTGGTGCCTGCTCCATCAGCTTGTCCGGCACGCCAAGGGCGACGACCTGCACATTGGGGGTCGTGGTCTGGAGTCGCTCGGCGAGGTGCGCGCCGAAGCCGTTGACGATGGTGCCTTCCTCGATCGTCACCAGGATGCGATGGGTGCGCGTCAGGGAGGCGAGCATGGATTCGTCCAGCGGCTTGAGGAACCGGCAGTTCACCACCGAACATTCCAGCCCCTCGCCGGCGAGCTGCTCGGCGGCAGCCACCGCCGGCTGGACCATTGTACCGACCGCCAGCAGCGCAATCTCGCCACCCTCGCGCAACGATTCCCACGTCCCGTAGGGCACAGCCGGGACGCTGGACACCGGGCTGGGATCGGACGGGGTCTTGTCGCGGGGATAGCGGGTGGAGAACGGCCCATTATGGGCGAGCGCCGTGCGCAGGAGGCCCACGAGCTCATCGGCATCCTTGGGTGCCGTGACGGTCATCTCGGGCACGGCCAGCATGTAGGCGATGTCATACAGCCCCATATGAGTCTGTCCGTCCTCGCCAACCAGTCCCGCGCGATCCATGCAGAAGATGACGGGCAGCTTCTGGATGGCCACGTCGTGGATGATGTTGTCGTAGGCGCGCTGCAGGAACGTGCTGTAGATGGCGCAGACGGGACGGATCCCCTGCGTGGCGAGCCCCGCGGCGAAAGTGACCGCGTGACCTTCCGCGATGCCCACGTCAAAGAAGCGGTCGGGATGGGCCCGTTGGAAGATGCCGGTGCCGCTGCCCGACGGCATGGCCGCGGTGATGGCGACGAGTTCCGGATGTTCGGTCCCAAGGATCGTCAATGCTTCGCCAAAGGCCTGGGTCCACGCCGGGGGGCCACTGGCCTTCTTCCGCGCCTCGCCTGTTTCGGCATCATAGGCGGCGAGGCCGTGCCACTTTTCCTGGTTAGCTTCGGCGAAGGAGAATCCCTTGCCCTTCTGGGTCAGCACATGCACCAGCCGGGGACCCTTCATT
>DAIMFY010000048.1:0-6914 GCA_036724295.1 Gemmatimonadales bacterium
CGATGCCCTCGCCGATCCTGCCGTTGCGCGCGATTCCGCCAAGCTGCGGTCGCTCGGGCGGGAGCATACCCGGCTGATGCCGGTCGTGCGGGCGGCGGAGCGCCTGGCCCGCCTCAGGAATGAACTGGAACAGGCTCGGGAGTTGGCCACGGAGGCCGACCCCGAGCTTGTTGCATTGGCATCCGCGGACCTCGAGCGGCTGCCGCCGGAAATTGTGCAGGTCGAGGCCGAGCTGCACGACCTGCTGCTGCCGCGCGACCCGCATGACGATCGCGACGCTATCCTGGAGCTGCGGGCTGGCACCGGTGGCGACGAAGCCTCCCTCTTCTGCGGCGACCTCTACCGCATGTACGAGCGCTTCGCCGGCCGGCACCATCTGGCGTGGGAGCCGATCAGCGTCAGCGAGGGGAACCTGGGGGGGCTCAAGGAAGCGGTCGTCGCGGTCCGCGGGGCCGATGCCTTCGGGCTCCTGCGACGCGAGAGCGGCGTGCACCGGGTGCAACGAGTTCCGGCGACCGAGACCCAGGGCCGCATCCACACATCCGCCGCCACGGTCGCGGTCCTGCCCGAAGCCGAGGAGGTCGACGTCAGGATCGACCCGTCCGACCTCCGTATCGACGTCTTCCGTTCGTCCGGCCCCGGGGGCCAGAGCGTCAACACTACGGATAGCGCGGTGCGCATTACGCACCTTCCGACTGGCGTGGTGGTGCAGCAGCAGGACCAGAAATCCCAGCTGCAGAACAAGCTGAAGGCGATGGAAGTGCTGCGAGCCCGCCTGCTGGACCGGATGATCGCGGAGCAGGAGGCCGCCAGGTCGCAGGAGCGCCGTGCCATGGTGGGCACCGGAGATCGGTCTGGCAAGATCAGGACCTACAACTTTCCCCAGAGCCGCGTGACCGACCACCGCATCAACTTTTCGGTGCACAACCTGGCCGACGTGATGAACGGCGACCTCGACGACCTGATCGACGCCGTGCGGCTCGCGAGCCGGGAGGAGCAGTCGGGTGGTGACTGAGTCGGCACCGCGGTCCGTGCGTGATGTCGTGGACGACGGCCGACGGCGGCTCGCCGAGGCTGGTGTTGTGCAGCCGCGTCGCGAAGCGGCCCAGCTCTGGGAAGCGGTGAGCGGTGCCCCTCGCGGCAGCACCTGGCGGCGCGGCTCTGACCTCGCCGGGCCCGAGGCGCTGGCGCAGTTTTACGAGCGAATCGAGCGTCGTGCTGCGGGCGAGCCGCTCGCCCATGTCCTGGGCGAGTGGAGCTTTCGCCACTTGGATCTCCTGGTCACGCCCGACGTGCTGATCCCGCGGCCGGAGACTGAAGGCCTGGTGGAGCACCTGCTGGCTCACGTACGCCGGGGCCGGGTGGCGGACCTCGGCACCGGCTCCGGCTGTATCGCGCTGGCGCTCGCTTCCGAAGGTTCGTTTCAGCAGGTGATCGCCGTTGACGCCAGCGCCGAGGCCCTGCAGGTCGCGGCACATAACGCTGCGCGCTGCGGTATTTCCCTCACCCTGCTCCGTGCCGATTTTGGCAGCGCCCTTGGCGAGCAGGCGTTGGACGCGATAGTCGCGAACCCGCCGTATCTTTCGGAGGCGGAGTACGCCGCCCTGGATGCGTCCGTGAAGGCATTCGAGCCACGCCTCGCCCTCGAGAGCGGCACGGACGGCCTCCGCGCGACTCGGGCAGTGTTGATGGATGCACGACGGGCGCTTCGGCCGGGAGGCTGGCTCGCCCTTGAAATCGATGCCACGCGGGGCCCTGCGTCGGCGTGCCTGGCGCATGACGCTGGCTTCGTGGGCGTGACAATTCACCAGGATCTGTTCGGTCGCGAGCGTTTCCTGTTGGCGCAAAGGAGCAATACATGATCTGGGACAAGGCGCAGGAACTGGGACGCATGATCGGCCAGTCGGCGGAATATCAGGCGATGCGGCGCGCGGAAGGCGCGCTGCGCGAGGATCAGGAGACGGTGGCCCGGCTGGACCGCATCCAGCAGCTGGCACGGCAAGTGGACCAGGCCATTGCGCAAGGGCAGATGCCCGACCAGGCGGTGGCCGACAGCTATGAAACGGCCGTGCGCGAGCTGGAGACCAGCACCAGCGGGCAGTCATATGTCGTGGCCCGCACCAACTTCGACAAGCTCATGGCCAAGGTGAACGAGCAGATCAGTGAGGGGATCGAGAAAGGCGCGACCAGCAGCATCATCACGCTTTCGTGAGACCAGGCCTCTTCATCGTCGTCGAAGGGCCGGAGGGCGCCGGCAAGAGCACGCTGGCGGCGGCGCTCGCCGGCCGCCTGCAGCAGGCCGGCGCCGATGTCGTCGCTGTGCGCGAGCCGGGTGGCACGGTGCCGGCGGAGCTGGCGCGACAGGCCCTGCTCGATCCCTCGTCCGACCTTGATCCCGAAACAGAGCTGCTCTTCGTCGCGGCGGCACGGGCCCACCTGGTGCAGGCGGTTATTCGCCCGGCGCTCGAGGCCGGCCGTGTGGTGCTGTCCGACCGCTACGACCTGTCGACCATGGCCTACCAGGCCGCTGGGCGCGGTCTTCCCGAAGAAGTGGTCCGTACGGTCAACCGCACCGCCACACGCGGACTCATGCCCGACCTGACACTGGTACTGGATGTGACGCCCGCCGAGGGCAGGCGGCGCCAGCTTGCGGTGGGGAAGGGCACTGACCGCTTCGAGCGGGAAGACGCCGCCTTTCATGAGCGCGTACGCGCCGCGTACCAGGCGGCTCAGGGGGACGGCATCGTGCACATCGATGCGTCCGTGGCCCCGCCGGCTGTGCTGGACGCAGCCTGGGCAGCGGTCAGGCAACGGATGGGCCCGCCCGGTGGTGGCCGCGATTAGTGTTCAGCGGGGGGACGGCGCTGGAGCCGGCCCCGGAAGACGTCTCTGGAGGCAGAAATCATGAAGCATCGCTGGGGTCTGATTGGCGCCGTGGTCGTGCTCTCGTTCGCGAGCGGCGGTTTTTTGCTGCAACGCTCGGTCGAACGCGCCATGGCGCTGTCCGGAGACGGACTCTTCAGCAATGTGATGTCGCACGTGACGCGCTTCTACGTCGACTCGATCTCGCCCGATTCGCTGTACCAGAATGCCACTGAGGGGATGCTGCAGGAGCTGCAGGATCCGTACTCGGTGCTCCTCACCGGCGAATCGTACCGCGAGCTCACGGAGCAGACGACCGGCAACTACGCCGGCGTGGGGATCCAGATTGACGTCCGGGACGGATGGATCACGGTGGTCGTGCCCCTGCCGGACACTCCGGCGGAGCGCGCCGGGGTCGTTACCGGCGACCAGATCGTCGAGGTGAATGGCCGCAGCACGCAGGGTTGGACGAGCGATCAGGCGGTGAGCGCGCTGCGTGGCGCGCCCGGTTCCTCGGTGTCCATCAAGCTGAGGCGCACGGGGCTTGACCAGGTAATCCCGATGACGCTGCAACGCGCCGCGATTCACATGCGGTCGGTCCCGGCCGGCACCATGTTCGATTCAGGAGTCGGGTTCATCTCGCTCAATCCGGTGGCCGAGACCTCGGCCGACGAGCTGCGCGAGGAAATCGGCGCCATGCAGAAGCAGGGAATGAAGGAGCTCATTCTCGACCTGCGAAATAACCCCGGTGGCCTGCTGGATCAGGGCGTGCAGGTTGCCGACCTGTTCCTGAACCCCGGACAGGAGATCGTCGCCACGCGGGGACGCGCACCCGGCTCGTCCCGTCAGTTCACCGACCAGGAAAAGCAGGAATGGTCTGGGCTCCCCATCGTGGTCCTGGTCAACGACTACACCGCGAGTGCTGCCGAGATCATTGCCGGTGCACTGCAGGATCACGACCGGGCGGTGGTCATCGGCACACCGACCTTCGGGAAGGGGCTGGTGCAGACGCTTTACCCGCTGGCGGACGGCGTGGCGCTCAAGCTCACCACGGCGCGCTGGTACACCCCGAGCGGCCGCACGATTCAGCGAACGGCCAAGGACCAGGCCGACCAGCTGGCGCAGGCAGAGGCAGATGCCGCGACCCTGGCGGGCGCCGTCGATTCGGCCGCCTCCAGCGACTCGGCCATCCGGGCGCGTCCGGTCTATCACACCGACGCGGGCCGGACGGTGAGGGGCGGTGGCGGGATCGTGCCGGACATCGTCGTGCGGCCCGACACGCTCGACGCGCCGGAGCGGGAGCTGGCGCGCGCGCTGGGCCAGCATATGTCGAATTATCGCGACGTGCTTACCAGCTATGCGCTCGAGCTCAAGCGTCGTGGCACCCTGAAGTCTGCGGATTTTGCCGTGACGCCCGAGATGCTTGCGGAATTTCGGCAGCGCCTCAAGGCCAAGGGCATCGAAATGCCCGACGAAGTCTTCGCGGGCGGGAAGGGGCTGCTGGCGCAGCAGGTCGGATATGAAGTGGCGCGGTATGTGTTCGGCCGGCCCATTGAGCTGCAGCGCCGGGCGGCCGACGATCCGCAGGTGCAGCGAGCCATCGACCTGCTGCGCCGGGCCACTACGCCGGCCGAGCTGCTGACGCTGGCCACCGACCGGGGTCACAACCCGTAAGCCCGGCAATCGACGGTTGACATCTGCTACGCCGATGAACGTCGCAATAGTCGGCCGAGGCCGTGTGGGTGGCGGGCTCGGCCTGGCATGGTCGCGCCGTGGCGCACGTATCACGCTGCTTGCGCGGAGCGCTGGTCTCACCCACGGCTTGCCAGTCCTTACCGACCCGGACGGCTGGCCTGCCGCCATTGCCGATGCGGAGTGCGTGGTGGTCGCCACGCCCGACCGTGAGATCCATGGCGTGGCGCACGCGCTCGCGGCGCAGCACGCCGTGCACGCGCGGCATGTTGTGCTGCACACGTCCGGCCTCCTCGACCGCTCCGCACTCGACCCGCTTGCCATGACTGGAGCGGCGCTGGGCTCACTCCATCCACTCATGGCCATATCGCGAGCCGAGGACGCCCCTGGGCGGTTGCACGGCGCGTTCGCCGGTATCGAGGGCGATTCCGCCGCGCTGGCGATGGCGGGCCATCTGGCTTCTCTCGCCGGTCTCAACCCTGTGCCGATCCCATCTGGCGCCAAGGCAGGATATCACGCGGCCGCCGCGATGGTGTCAAACTTTACCGTGGCGCTCTACGACGCCGCGCGGCGCGTAGCAGCCGAGGGTGGAGTGGATCCGGAGAGCGCAGCGATGATTTACCTCCCGCTGCTGCAGGGCACGGTGACCAACCTGGCGCTGCAGGCGCCTGCGGCCGCGCTCACCGGCGCAATCCGGCGGGGCGATGCCGAGACAGTCGCGGCCCATTTGCACGCTCTGCAGAGCGCTGATGTCCGGCGGCTATATGTGGAGCTGGGGAAGGCCACATTGCAGCTGGCGCGGGAGGCGGGGCTGGATCAGGCAGCAGCGAAACGGGTGGGGAGGGTCCTGGGCGTGGACTAGCGGTAGGGGCAGAGCCATGGCCCTGCTCTTACCGCTGGTCCACAATCCGTACGCCGTCTGGCACCGTGAATTCAAACGCGCCTTTCGGTAGCGGCGTGTTGGTGCGCACGTGCGAGAGTGTGATCGTCCGAACGCCGCCCCGGCGCTCGGCAATCTCCAGCCGGCGGGGCAGGGCGTCGTCCCGGTCCAGCCACACCACCGCCCGGCTGAAGGGCAGTTCTGATGACAGCGGAATCAATTCGACCACCTCGACTGGCCGGCCATTGACCTTGTCGGCACGCAGGTATCGCATCCGATAGCGCTGCGCCGGCCGATCCAGGATCCACGACAGCACGTTGAGTCCGTAGGTCGCCCCGGTGGGGATCGGCATCCGGATCACCTGGCCGGGCGCGGTGCTCGGCGTGTAGACCCAGACCTGGTGTCCATCCACGATGATGGCGTCGCCCTCGGGATCGCTGAAGCGCATGCTGAGCTTGTTCTCGCCCTGCTGCAGCAAGGCCCCGCGGCTGTCGTAGGTCCCGATCAGCGAGTCCTCGATGCGCTGCACGAAATCGGCGCGGAGGCTCGACATGGCCGCGTACACGCGGGCCGAACGGCCCACGATGGCCGCCGCGTCCTGCGCCCGTACCGGTGGCACAAGTGCAAGCCCGAGCAGCGAAAGTCCCATCACGGGAACCACAACCTTCACGTGCGAACTCCCGTCGGTTCAGTGATGCGCCGCCCGATCGCCTCGGCGATGGGACGCGCTTCCTGCATCAGCCGGCGGAATTCCGCCGGGTCGAGGCTTTGCGCGCCGTCGGACAGCGCGTGCTCCGGCGCAGGATGGACTTCGACCAGCAATCCGTCCGCACCAGCAGCGACCGCGGCGCGAGCCATCGGCAGCACCATGCTGCGCCGGCCCGTGCCATGGCTGGGGTCGGCGATGATTGGCAGGTGCGAAAGTCCGTGCACCACCGGCACCGCGCTCAGGTCGAAGAGGTTGCGCGTGGCCGGATCGAAGCCACGCACGCCCCGCTCGCACAGGATCACGTCCTGGTTACCCTCGGCCAGGATGTACTCCGCCGCCAGCAGGAGTTCCTGGATCGTGGCCGACAGGCCTCTCTTGAGCAGCACCGGCTTGGCAACGCGTCCCGCCTTCTTGAGGAGCGAGTAGTTCTGCATGTTCCGCGCGCCGATCTGGATGATGTCGGCGACCTCAGCCACCAGATCTACGCCCTCCGGATCCATCGCCTCGGTGACGATCAGCAGACCGGTTTCCTCCCGCGCCGTCCGGAGCATGGTGAGCCCACGCTTGCCCAGCCCCTGGAACGCGTACGGCGACGAACGAGGCTTGAACGCACCTGCCCGCAGCACGGTGGCGCCGGCATCACGGACCGCCGTCGCCGCGGCGAGGAGCTGTTCCTCCGTCTCCACCGAGCAGGGCCCCGCCATGACCACGATCTCGTCACCGCCTACCGCAACGCCGGGACCGACATGGACCACGGTGGGTTCGGGCCGC
>DAIMFY010000048.1:6924-10793 GCA_036724295.1 Gemmatimonadales bacterium
CGCCACTCGCGCGACACCTGCTTGTAGGGCTTGGTGACGTGGATGATTTCCACTACACCGGGGAGCGCCGCCAGCCGGGATCCGTCGATCCGGCCGTCATTGCCAACCACACCGACACTGGTGCGCTGACGCCCTGGCACGGGGCGGGCCTGGTAGCCGAGTTCTTCGATGACCCGCACGACGCCAGCCACTTCCTGCTCTGACGCGCCGTGACGCATTACGACCAGCATGAGTCGTCTCCGGGAAGCAAACGATGTGCCGGGACCCGGTTTGGCCGGGCAATCGATGCCGTGCGCATCGCAACGGAACGTTCGGTGACCGCTGTCACGCTACGCGCTCCTGTTCGCCCAGGCGGACGCCCACGATGGTGGACACGCCAGGTTCCTGCATGGTGACACCATAGACGGCGTCCGCCGACTGCATGGTGCGCGGGTTGTGGGTGATGACGAGGAACTGGGTCTGGCCCTTGAACTCCTCCAGCAGGCGGGTGAAGCGGCCGACGTTGGAGTCGTCGAGCGGCGCGTCCACCTCGTCCATGAGGCAGAACGGGCTCGGCTTGGTGAGGTAGATGCTGAACAGCAGCGACACGGCGACCAGCGTCCGCTCTCCCGACGACAGGAGATGGATGCGCTGGGTGCGCTTGCCGCGCGGCGCCGCGTGGATCTCGATTTCGCTGTCGAGCGGCTCGTCCGGATTCGCCAGCCGGAGGTCGCACTCGCCGCCGCCGAACAGCGTCGTGAACACGGTGCGAAAGTGCTCCTGCACCGCCGTGAACGTTCGCAGGAACAGTTCCCGGGCCGTGCCATCGATCTCGCGAATGGCCAGCAGCAGCGACTGGCGGGCGCTCACGAGGTCGTCCCGCTGGCTGGTCAGGAAGTCGAGTCGCCTGGTTTCCTCCGCATGTTCTTCGACCGCGAGCGGATTGACCGGCCCGATGCTCTCGAGCGCCTGCACCACGCGCGCCGTTTCATCTTCCAGTGTTTCCAGGTCGAGGTCGAGCAAGGTGAACCCATCCAGCATGCTGGCCAGGGGACGTCGCCATTCGGTTTCCACGCGCTCCACGATGCTGCGGCGTTGCGCCGCTGCTTCGGTAAGCCGGATCTGGAGGCCGTGGTGCTCCTCGTTGAATGCATCGACCTGGGCGCGCGCCTGTTCCAGCGTCATCTCTGACGCCTGCAGCGCCGCAGACGCCTCGGCAAGCTCCCGCTCAGCCAGCGTCGCGGCTTCCTCCAGCTCGCGGAGCGACGCGAGCTGGGTAGCGCGGGCGTCTTCCCATTCCCGCCGCTGGCTGGTCAACTGCTCGGCCTCGGCGCTGAGTGCCGAGCTTTCATCGGTCAACTTCTGGATCGTCTGCTCGGCGTCCAGGCGGGCCTGCTGTGCCCGCTCGGCCCGCTCCTGCGCAGCCCGGAGGCGCGCTGCGACGTGCGCTTCCTGCACCTGCCAGTGCACCCGCGCGTCGCGGGCCGATTCCTGCTCGGTCTCGAGCTGGGCGAGCTGGGCGCGGGCCGTGCCCAGGCGTTCCTCACGCTGTGCGCCCTGACGCTCGGCGTCGAGCAGCGCTGCATCAAGGTCCGCGAGCCGCTGCTCCGCCGCCGCAAGCCGCTCGGTGAGGCGGACCAGCTGCTGCTCCGATTCGCCCGCCTCACGGGTGAGGTTGCCGAGCAGGCGCAGGGCATCGTCGCGCTGGGCCACGGCCTGGCGCTCGCCGTCTCGTGCCTTCTCTGCCGCGGCAGTGGCGGAGGCCAGCAACTGCTCGGCTTCTGCCAGGCCGGCGGACGACGCCTCGAGCGCCTGCTCGGCAGCACGCAGCCGGCTTTCGGCGGCCGAGACGTCGGCGCCGAGCTGCTGCAGCTCGGCGCGTCGGCGCAGTGGGCCACTCGGCGTGCTGCCGGCGCCCAGGAAGATCGCGCCGCTGGCGCGGCGCAGCACGGCGCCGTGCTCATCGAGCACTTCTGACCCTGCCAGGGCGGCCCGCACCCAATCGCGGGCCAGCCCTTCCACGCGCAGCCGGCTGTCGAGCTCCGCTGCGTCATTGCTCCGGGCCGGGCCTGGCGATACCGGCAGGAGCACCAGCGCGCCGGGCTGCGTCTCGGCGTGCCACGCGCGGACCGCCTGCACGGCGTCGGCGTCGCGCACCAGCACGGCATGCATCCATTCCCCGAGCAATCGTTCGGTCAGTTCGGCGTGCCGCTGCTCCGTGGCCACGAAATCGCTGAGGGGCCCTAGCACGGCATCGCCGAACCGGGCACGCTCCGCCAGGAGGGCGGCGGCAGCAGGCGCCAGGCCGACGCGATCTCGTTCCAGCTCCTCCAGCGCGTGCCGCCGCGCACTGAGCTGGGCCAGGGCTTCCTCTGCCTGGCGGCGCTCCGACCGGACGCCGGCCTCGTGCTCCCGCCGCTGGGCAACGGTATGCCGTGCCTGCTCCGACTGCTCCGCCGCGCGGCGTGCCTCGTAGGCTTCGATGCCTGACCGCTCCACCAGGTGATCGCGCCGACGTTCGGCCACGACGAGCTCGGAACGGCGCGAGGCGAGCAGGGTATCGGCCTGGCCGCGTCGCTCACGGAGGGCGGTCAGCTCGCCCTCGAGTGCGGACCGTTCTCCTTCCATGGCGCGCAGCTGCTGCGCGTGCGCCTGCATGGCCTGCTCCGCGCTGCGGACACCGTCGCGGGCGTCGGCCAGCCGGGCTCGACTGGCGTCTTCTTCGGTTGCGCGGGCGGCCACCTCGACGCGAATCTGCTCGTGCTCGCGCGCCGCGGCGTCCCGCTCGGTGCCAGCCGCTTCTTCTTCCTGTTGCGCCTGCTCGGCGCGACTGCGCTGGGTCGTGCGCTCATCGGCGGCTCGGCGCTGGCGCTCCTCGAAGTGCTGCAGCCGCTCGCGTGCCACGTTCAGCTCACCGTCGAGGCGCCCGAGCTCGAGCCGGACGGCGGCGAGCCGCTGCACGATGTCCGAGCGTCCGGCTTCCCGGGACGCACGGCCTTCGGCCGCACGGGAGCGCGCGCGCTCGTGTTCATGGAGCTGTTCCCGCGACTGCGGCAGCAGGCCCTGCAGCTCGACGTGCCGTGCCTCGAGCCCTGCCACTTCTCCCGTGAGCCGGTCGAGGTGACGCTGCGCCAGTGTCACCTGCAGCGAAAACTTCTCCTCCATGAGGCGCACGTGCCGCTCGGCCTTGCCCTTCTGCCGTGCGAGACTGCGGATCTGCGACTGCACCTCGGCGATCAGGTCTTCCACCCGCTGCAGGTCGCCCGCGGTTTCCTCCAGCCGGCGCTCGGTACTCTGCTTCCGGTCGCGGTAGAGCCCGATCCCGGCCGCTTCCTCGAACAGCGAGCGGCGCTCATCGGCGCGATCCGACAGCAGCAGGTCGATCATCTTCGCCTCGATGACGACGCCTGCATCGCTGCCAAGGCCGGTGCCGCGCAGCAGGTCCTGCACGTCGCGGAGCCGCACGACCGAGCCGTTGAGCATGTAGTCGCTCTGGCCCGAGCGGGAAAGCCGCCGGGTGATGACAACTTCCTGGTAGGCGATGGGAAGTTCGCCGTCGCTGTTATCCAGGTAGAGCGAGACGTCGGTGATGTTGACGGGACGACGACCGGTGGAGCCCTGAAAGATGACATCTTCCATCTTGCCGCCGCGCAGGAGCCGGGCCGACTGCTCGCCCAGCACCCAGCGCACGGCGTCGGAGACGTTGGACTTGCCGCAGCCATTGGGGCCGACGATCGCCGTGACGCCCTGCTCGAAGGTCAGGGTGACCGTGTCCGCAAACGACTTGAAGCCCGAGAGCTCCAGCTTGGTCAACTTCATGGGCGTGCCTTTCCGGGTTCAGCGCCGGATCAGTTGGTTGTCGCGGGCAGGGAGATGACGAAGTAGGGCAT